>NZ_JAQTUH010000009.1 GCF_028710345.1 Sulfuricurvum sp.
GATAAAAGCGTTATCTGTATCCATGATTGAATCTAAAATAGAAAAATGATTTGTAGAGACTCAGAGAATCAATTTAAGCAAACTTTAAAGCGCATGGGAAGAAAAATCCCTTTGTAGGTTTACACCCAAGGTCTCAGAACTTTTCCACTGCATGGTCTGCAAATCGAGACTGTAGCTCCCTATGCCGGCTGCACGTTGCGATTTTTTGAAAAAAAGCTCTTTTTCGTTTGCTCTTTTCTTCGCCTGAACCAAATACAAAATCAAAAATAGCAGCCCTAAATAGAGAATCAGCCCAATAGTGGTAAAAAGTAAAGGGTACCCATCATCGTATTCGTTTTCAAACTCCGGTGTACTCCAAAAATCCAGATACCATGTTTGTCCGTACAGAGTCACTGTTTTTCGGATATGAAATTTCGGATGAAAGAAGGAGGGGTTAAACGAACGGTAAAGTAAATGTTCATCCGTGATTTTGTTGCTGTCATGGATTTCAAAATTAAGCGTAGCATCTTTTGAAACGATGTGTCGCATCAAATCGTTCATACGAAAAGCGCTGTCCACCAAACCGATAAACGCTTCGCGCCGGTTGGATTCTGAAAGAACATCATATCCTATCGCTTCATAATTACGTTTGTCCATCGGTTCGAGGTAAAGTACGGTAGCGTATATCTCTCCATGTTTATCGGATTTGATCGAAAACGAGGGGAAACCTTCATCACGCATCCGTCGGGTCAAATCTTCTGTCTCTTTCGATGCGACAACTTTGACCAAACCAATCCCCTGAATCCCGGGGTAATTACGATATAACTCCAGAGAACCGATAAAGTGCTTCCACTCATCACGGCTGACATACTTACTCGCTTGATAAAAAGCCGCGCCGCTGTGTAAAACGGTTTCATACTGAGATAAGCGTTTTTGGATGCGATCGGTATTTTCCAATACTTTAATTTCAAATCGGTGCTGAGCCGCAACCAGAAAATACTCTTTTGAAACCGACCAAATTCCAAACAACACGATAACGGCTATCAACACCGTAATCGTCGCGGTTGTAGGGTTCAAAGATAAAAAGATACGCAAATACCGATGTTTTAAATATCCCATTGAGCGGAAAGTATCCTTCAAAGCAGTGTTGTTCATCTCCCTTTTACACCTTACTTCTTAAGATGGATGTAAAAGACGATCAATGCCAGTGTAATTGTCAAGATATTGAATATATCGGGATATTCACCTAAAATCATAATAGAGCCTCTTATTTATAAAATGCGACCGTGCAATCTTGTTCGTAATAACGGCGTCGAAAAACACACCGTGCCCCGAGTTGATCCCCTAAGCATTGGATGTCAGAACTTGTGAGGTAGTTATAGGTTCTCGAATGCTTTTCCCCTTCTAAAAAGTTAAACACGATTCCCCGAAGAGACGCCTCGTAACACCGTTTTATAAATCGAAACGATTGCTCTTTGGTCAAAATATTGAGCGCACCGCTGCAAACATAATACTCTCCTTCCGGCAAATCGTCTTCGAGGATATCGCATCGAAGCGCCTTTTCTCCGGTGCGCCGTTTCGTTTCGTGCACCATGATACCCAGTGCGTCCAATCCGAGATAGCCGATGGGATCACTGCGGTGTTTGCGAAGATAGAGACAAAAATCACCGTATCCGCATCCCGCATCGACAACAGACGAAAGCGACTGAGGGAGAAGGCTGAGAATCTGGTGGAAGCGAACCTCCTGCGACGCCTTCGAATGCCAGCCCAGCCCTTGGGGGGTGAGACCGTTTTTGAAAACGGCTTTGTGATAAAATTGCTTGTTTAAATGCTGATGCATGTTTAAAACCTAGTGTGTTATATAAGGAACCGATCCCATGAAAGCCAAAAATTTAGCCAATATGTTTTACCAATGGGAAGGGGATATTTTGGTTTTGAATGTCTTGGGAACCCCCAGTGCCAAACGTGATGCCATCGGTAAAGTCAAAGGCAATCAGCTCAAAATCAGCGTCACCGAAGCTCCGGTAGCAGGACGTGCCACCGATCACATGGTTCGATTTTTGGCTAAAACGTTCGGCATATCCCCCTCGGACATCGACGTGGTCTACGGGCGAATGAACGTCAACAAACAATTGAGGATCAAAGCGCCGAAAAACTTGCCCTCTGTATTTTCTTAATTTTGCGATTTACAAAAGGGAGTTTACTTCGCCTCTCTTTTTTGCCGCTCTTCGAGGAGCATGGCATTTAACGTTTCAATAACCTTATGACTAGCGGCTTCAGCCTCTTTAAAATAGGTCATAACATTTTTTGACTCTTGCCCACAGGTGCCGGCGCTGACACATTTAACCGCCGAAATGATATTATCATGGACCAATTTATGCGGCGTTTCGAGGGTTCTGAAGCTTGGGGTTTGTCCAAATATTTCTGCACCCTTACCCCCTTCAGCCCATTTGCCTAAGCGGCAATGGTGATGATCGGCAAATTCATCATCTGCTTTGTTTGTGAATACACTTTTATACCCTTTGGCTTTAAAGAGCAAATGATCAAGTTTCACCAATACCATAAAGACGGAGTAGAGAACGTTTGTTGAATCGGTATCGATCTGTTCTGTACTATGCCCAAAGTCGGAGAGCGTCGAGCGGAATTGTTCAAGTTTTTGGGTAGAATCGGCAGAGATAGATTCCATCGTGCTCGAACGCTCATAAATTTCCATCGCGTTTTGTTTGAGACTTTGAACCGACATCGCTACTTCCGCCGTCGCTTTTTGGGTACGTTCGGCAAGCTTTCTCACTTCGTCGGCAACAACGGCAAACCCACGTCCGTGTTCCCCTGCCCGTGCCGCTTCGATAGCAGCGTTTAACGCCAATAGGTTGGTTTGATCGGAGATGTCTTTGATTAAATTAATGACTTGACCGATGGAGCCGACTCCATCATTAAGCTGACCTACCGAGCCGTAATTGTCGGTAATATTGCTAACCAACTGCTGCTGTATTTCAAGAATTTCACTAATTTCAGTATTGATTTCAATTGTATTGGAACGATTGCTTTTATTCAGTACTTCAATCTCTTCTAAATTACTCACGTTCTCCGCAAGATCTTTTTGTAAGTGGGATAAATCAGTTTGACAGGCATTCGTTAGGTTTTCCGTTAAATGTTGAATCAAATCAAACATCACGGCGTTATTGTTTAATCGTGAAATCTCTTCTTTTAGTTCTCTATTTTCTTCGTTTAAACGGTTATTGTCCGATATAAGCGACTCTATTTTTTTGTTTAAAGTGGTTTCGATCTCTTCACAGTGTCTTTTCTGATTTCCAAAAAACATTTATTCTCCTTATTATTGATCACGTACAATAAAAATTCACCTCCAATTGTTTGGCGGAAATGGAACTTCTAAACAGCTACCTTTTATTACAAATTATCCATAACATTCAACAACTCTTCCATTTTACCATCTACGGTTCCAACATATTGAGTCAAACTCATCATCTCATCCATATTATGGTTTAGCTCTTCACTGTTATCGTTAATCGCCTGAATAAGAACATTTATGGTTGCTGACGTTTCTGCCAAACTTTTTTGGGTGCGTTCAGCCAGTTTTCGAACTTCATCAGCAACAACGGCAAACCCTCGACCATGCTCCCCTGCCCGTGCCGCTTCAATAGCTGCATTCAGTGCCAAAAGGTTGGTTTGATCGGCAATATCGCCAATGGTGACTAAAATTTGCTTCGTCTCTTGAGCGTTTCCTGCGAGGGATTGAAGATTACCGGAGAGCTCATGTTCTTTATTGGCAACATTTTGAATACGATCTACGGTTGAGTTAATCATTCCGCTGAGTTCGACGAATTGATTGCTACGAAGATTCTCAACCGTATTTTTCAGCTGTTGGGTATTATTATTCAGAATTTCTTTGGCTTCATTATTTTGATGTTCCATCGATTGCAATGCGGCACCAAGATCGTTGATTTTTTCCAAAACTTGAGCCATTTTCCCCTCAACGTCCACTTTCGCACGGGTAGCAAATTGTCCTTCGCTCAACGATTCTAATACGCTGATGGCTTGATCGAGATTTTTTTCGGTCGCATCGAGCATCGCATTCATGGTTTTGCGGAGAAGATGTACATGCGGTGTTTTGGAATCACTTGCCACACGGCACATAAAATGACCCCGACGCACTTTGTCAGCAAGCAATACCATTTCTCCGGCTACTTTGGTGTCTTGCTCCAAAATCGCTTCATGTGTTTTGCCAAGATGGTTTAGCTTCTCTTCCATACTGTCTGGCAGCGCGGGGACATCTTCTAACTGGTTACGTTTAAACTGCATTAACTCTTCAAGCTCATTGAGTTGCCGAGAAACTATTTCATTACTTGAAGACGAGGCAAGGCTAACCCCGATAGCCGTACCGATTAAGGCCACAATAACCCCGATGCTCATCCACAGCGAATTTATGACAACCACTAAGCCAATTCCTATAATCCCTAATAACGATAAAACGATAATTTTTGTATTGTTTTTCATCTTTATCCTCTTTTATCGCATAGTTTTATAAAGTGCTTCGGCTTTTTGGACTTCCGCTTTGGAAGCTTTCCGTCGGCAGGACATATAGCCGTGATCGCTTTCACCGCACGCGATATTAGGATAAACGGTCGCAAATACCCAATAATACCCGCCGTTTTTGGTGGAATTTTTAACGTATCCTTTCCAGACCTTTCCACTTTTTACGGTGTCCCATAAATCTTTAAACGCCGCTTTTGGCATATCGGGGTGACGAACTATATTATGCGGTTTGCCGATCATCTCTTCGAGCGTATATCCGGCTATTTTGCAAAAATCCTCGTTGGCAAAAAGAATTTTTCCTTTTGAATCGGTCTGAGAGACCAAAAAATCGGTATCTTGAAGTTCATGTTCCATATTAATCCTTTAAGTTACATATAACTAAATAGGATATATATATATTTCCTTAAACACTCACTATTTCTATTCCCTAACCGGCCCAGCCGCCGCATAATTGTATTGACCTCCGGCTTTATTGTAACGTTTGAAATTTTCGATAAACATCCCCGAGAGTTTATGTGCCGTCTCATCGTATGCTGCTTTGTCTTCCCATGCGTTTCGCGGATTAAGCACCTCCGTATCGACGCCGTGAAGAGTTCTGGGGATCAGAAGACCAAAGGTAGGGAGAATATCAAAATCGTTCTCCAAAATCGATCCGTCCAATATCGCATTGACGCACGCACGGGTATTTTGGATGCTCATCCGTTTTCCGACGCCGTAGCTTCCGCCGCTCCATCCGGTATTGACGAGGTAGACTTTTACCCCGTGCTGATCGATCTTTTGCCCCAAAAGTTCGGCGTATACCGTCGGACTCAGAGGTAAAAACGCCTCTCCGAAACATGCGGAGAAGGTCGCGACAGGTTCGGTAATCCCCCGTTCGGTTCCCGCGACTTTGGCCGTATAGCCGCTGAGAAAATAGTACATTGCCTGCTCTTTGGTGAGCATACTTACCGGAGGGAGAACCCCAAACGCGTCGGCGGTGAGAAAAATGATCGTTTTAGGGTGTCCGCCGCACATCCCCTCTTGAAAATTCTCGATGTGATGGATCGGATAAGAGACGCGGGTGTTCTCGGTTTTGGAATCGTCGCTAAAATCGACAATACCGTGTTCATTGTATCCCACATTTTCTAAAATGGCGTTGGTTTTGATGGCGGCGTGGATTTCGGGTTCGCTTTTGGGATCAAGATTAATCACTTTCGCATAGCATCCCCCTTCGAAATTAAAAATCCCGTGTTCGTCCCATCCGTGTTCGTCGTCTCCGATTAGGGCGCGTTCGGGATCGGTGGAGAGAGTCGTTTTACCCGTACCGCTGAGACCGAAAAAAAGCGCCGTATCTCCGGCTTTGCCGATATTGGCACTGCAATGCATCGAGAGTTTGTTTTCCAGCGGGAGCCAATAGTTCATCAGGGTAAAGACCCCTTTTTTCAACTCTCCCGTGTACCACGTCCCGCCAATAATAGCGATTTTCTCTTCGATATTAAACACGATAAAGACGTCACTGTTCAGTCCGTGTTCTTTCCATTTGCGGTTCGTGATTCGGCTGGCACTGTAAAAGGTAAAATCGGGAGCAAAGCCGATCAAATCCTCAAAATCGGGTTCGATAAACATATTTTTGACAAAGTGCGACTGCCATGCGATTTCACTGATAAAACGGATGGAGCGGCGGCTGGGCTCACTCGCCCCCGCGTAAACATCGTTGACGAAGAGTTTTTTGCCGCCCAGATGCTCTTTGACCATCCCCAGTAAATCATCCCAGACGTGCTTAGTGAGAGGTTTATTTACTTCTCCCCACGCGATGTATTCGTTCGATGGGAACTGATCGACAAAGTATTTGTCTTTGGGGCTTCGTCCCGTAAAAATACCCGTATCGACCATTACCGCTCCGCTATGAGAGAGTTTCGCCCCCTCGTTGGCCAGCGCGTATTCGATCAACGAATCGTAATCGATGTTACGATGAATCGCGTCAATGTGGGTGAGTCCTAATTCTTCTGCTGTAAGCCATGACATACGATGATTTTCCTTTGTTTTTGGGGTTCGTCTACGATTTCGTGCGCTAGGGCAAGCGCTTTGTCGATATGATCGACAATATTCCATTCACCGATCTCTTCGGCCAATCCGGATTTACGGACATAATTGTGAACATTCTTATTGACCCCCGAGAGGATAAGTACCGAATGCTGCGCATGGAGTTGATGGGTCAGTGTCTCCAGGGCATGCAGACCCGCCGCGTCAATCATCGGGACATGCCGAAGCCGTAAAATAAAGACCTGCGGCGGCGGATCGAACAGCAAGAGGGTATCGACCAGTTTTTCGGCGATTCCGAAAAAGAGGGGTCCTTTGATCTCATAGACCTCGACCCCTTTGGGGATCACTTTTTTCGAGGTTGCGTCAGGGTCGTCGTTTTCATCATCGTCGTCATCGTAGGATCGGATCTCGACCGCTCCCATCATCGAATGGATAAACAAGATCGACGCCAACGCGATCCCCGCCTGTATCGCAACGTTCAAATCGACTAATACGGTCAGAGCGAAGGTAACCAACAAAACGGCACGATCCGCACGCGGTGCCTTCATGATCGAGCGGATGTGTTTGATCTCCGACATATTCCATGCCACTATGATCAAAATAGCGCTCAGTGCCGCAAGGGGGATTTTAACGATCAGAGGTGAGAGAAGGAGCATAAATCCAAAAAGCCACAGAGCGTGCATAATCCCCGAAATCGGAGAGACGGCGCCTGCTTTGATGTTGGTGGCCGTGCGGGCGATGGCACCGGTAGCCGGAAGCCCTCCGAAAACGGCAGAAGCGATATTGGCAACCCCCTGCCCCCATAGCTCGGTATTGGATTTGTGTTTCGTCCCCGCCATCCCATCGGCAACCACTGCCGAGAGAAGCGATTCGATGGCGGCAAGCAGAGCAATGGTCATCGCATCAGGAAACAAAAGGCGGATTTTTTCAAACGTTACCATAGGGATACTCGGACTGGGAAGCATGGAGGGGATAGCGCCAAAACGGCTCTCTATCGTCTCGATAGGGATATTGAACAGCCACACTGCCAATGCGGAGAGGGTGACGACCACAATCGGACCGGGGATTTTGGGATATTTTTTTGTCATCAGGACAATAATCCCGATAGAGATCAATGCGACAATGACCGAGTAAGGGTTGGTTTGATGGAGGTTTTGAACGTATAACACGAGTTTGTCGATAAAATCGGGAGGCATCGTCTGAATGGACAACCCGAAAAAATCTCGAAGCTGCGAAAAGAGGATCAGAAGCGCTATCCCTGAGGTAAAGCCGACGATCACGGGATAGGGGATAAATTTAATCAGCTCTCCGGCTCTTAAAAACGCCATCAGAATCAGAAGGATTCCAGCCATGATCGTGGCAATCACCAATCCCTCATAGCCATGTTTCATGGCAACCAGAGCGACCGTGACGATAAACGCGGCGGTCGGACCCCCGATCTGAAAACGGCTCCCCCCCATCAAGGAGATGAGCAATCCCGCCACAATCGCGGTGAACACTCCCCGCTCAGGAGGAAGATTAGAGGCAATGGCTATCGCCATCGCCAGCGGTAACGCGACAATGGCAACCGAAAGTCCCGAAAGAGCGTCTTTGATAAAGTCACTTTGATCGTAGCCGTTTTTACGGATATAGGTGATGAGCTTCGGTTCTAAAAGCTTATGTAAGCTCTGTTTCATGGATTCAACCCTGTTTGAGATTTGAAAGATTACAGCAGTTAATCTTAAAAATGAATTAGATTCAACTTAATAAATGTAGTTCATTTTATTGAAATAGTTTTATTTATGTGTTAAAATTACACCAAATAAACATAAGGTGACGGTAATGAAGAGTGCGATTATGGGTGAAGTTACCCGACTGAAAAAAGAGCTTTACCTCACGGCTGCCGCCAAATATTTCGATGAAACGGGATATAAAGAGTTCAAAATTACCGACCTCGCCAAAGAGCTTGAGACTTCCGTCGGAACGATTTACAACATGTTCGGTTCCAAAGAAGATTTGTATGTCGAGTATTTGATCCTAAAATTGGAACGGTTTTTAAAAAATTTGAACGATCATGAGTCCTCCGACCCGCGTGAAAATTTAAAACTCTATTTGAAGTATAAATACGAAATCTTTTTACGGATCGATCAGCACCGAAATCAGCCCATCACAAACGATCCCTATTTTTTTCACAAGCTCGATGTCTCTAACCATATCGTCGTTACCAATATCTATGACTTTTTAGTACGTCAGTTTAAACTCTTGCTCCCACTGGAGAATACCAATCACATGCACGTCGCCATTTTATTTAAAAAATTCTCGGACGGCTTTATCGAGAGCTATCTCTACCATGAATTTGAAACGTCCGGCATTATCGAGGAAACCATTCACTGGTTTTTTAACGGCGTTGGGCATAGCCCTATAGCCAACAATGCAGGCAAGTAAACTCGTGGAATCCTCTTTGGATATTTTGAGAGTTATAGATGAAACCCTACAGATGTTCACGCACAGAACTCTCTACCTACCCAAACATTAAGGATCCGCATGCATCTACACAGAGTCGTCGTTACCGGATACGGCATGATTACCGGTGTCGGGCATAACGCCCATGACACTTTCAGCGCCCTGCTTCAGGGCAAACCCGGCGTTGATAGAATCACGCTGTTTGACGCATCGAATGAAAAGGTACAAATCGCGTCGGAGGTCAAAGGGTTCGATCCCGATAGCGTTATGGAGAAAAAAGAGCAGAAAAAAGCGGACCGTTTTATTCAGCTGGGGCTTCATGCCGTAGCGGAGGCTATGGCGCATGCCGGTATCGAAGAAAATGCCATTGACAAGAATCGTTTCGGTGTTTCGGGCGCTTCGGGAATCGGCGGATTCCCCAATATCGAGAAAAATGTTATCGGCGGTCATGAAAAAGGCTCAAAAGGGGTCTCCCCTTTTTTTATCCCTTCCACCATTACCAACATGCTCAGCGGTTATATCTCCATCTACCATGCATTAAAAGGGCCTAATCTCTCCAGTACGACCGCATGCGCTGCCGGGGTACATGCCATCAATGAAGCCGCCAAAACAATCATGTTGGGAGGAGCGGACGCCATGGTCGTCGTCGGGGCGGAATCGTGTATTACGCCAACCGTAATCCGTGGATTTGCCAACATGAATGCCCTCTCGACTCGAAACGACAACCCTGCGCACGCTTCAAGACCGTTTGACGCAGCGCGGGACGGATTTGTTCTGGGTGAAGGGGCGGGAGCGATGATTTTAGAGAGCCTGGAATCGGCGCAAAAACGGGGAGCGGTTATATTCGGGGAAGTTTTAGGGTTCGGAGAGAGTGCCGACGGATCTCACATCACCACCCCTACGGAAAACCACGAAGGGGCATCGCGTGCCCTCAAAGCGGCTTTACACATGGCTGGAAACCCCGCCATCGATTATTTCAATGCGCACGGTACGAGTACTTACTACAATGACTTGTACGAGACTAAAATGCTAGAAGGGGTCTTTGACACCGTTCCTCCCATCAGCTCCATCAAAGGATCGATCGGACATACCCTGGGTGCGGCAGGAGTGATCGAAGCGGTCGTTTCCATCATGGCACTGAATGAAAATATTATGCCGCCAACCATTAATTTTGAATGTGCGTCGGAGGATATGCCGATCGATTTCATCCCCAATCTCCCGCGACGTAAAGAACTGCATACCGTAATGAGCGCGAATTACGGTTTCGGAGGAACGAACGGCGCTGTTATTTTCGGAAAAACCAAGCAATAAAACTTACAACAAAGGAATAGTATGAACCTCGAAACCCAACTCAAAGAACGTAGCCATGAACAATGCGAATTGTGCGGCTCCTCAGACAATCTGGCCCCCTACGGTGTTGCCCCCTCTGATGGATCAGCCAATCAGTCTCTCTATCTTTGCGATCATTGCCGAAATCAACTCGACACCCCTAGCGAACTTGATCGTGATCACTGGCGCTGTCTGAATGAAAGCATGTGGAGTACCGTTGCTGCGGTGCAAGTCATGGCGTACCGTATTCTAAATGCTTTGAGTGACCAAGATCGTCTTGAAATGCTCTATCTCGAAGACGATGTTTTACAATGGGCACAGGCTCAAGCGTTAAACGGATCCTCTTCTTCCTCAACCGATCGGGGAGTGAGCGTTCGAGATAGCAACGGAACAATTTTATCGGAAGGAGATTCGGTCACCCTTATTAAAGACCTTGAAGTCAAGGGAGGCGGATTCACTGCCAAACGCGGAACCATCGTCAAAAACATTCGCCTAACCGATGATCCCAAACTCATCGAAGGTAAAATCAACGGTTCGACGATCGTACTGGTCGCGGCATATATGAAAAAAGTTTAACCTTTTTTCTGATCTCATGAAAAATCGAATAGTCTTCCTAATTCTCGCCATAGGAATACTCTTATTCGGTTTATTCGTCTATTGTGCCGGTCTTTACTGGCTCGAATATTATTTTTCATGACCGAAACAAAACAGTCTCGACAGCTCAACTCTGCTTGGCACAAACTATTTTAAATTCAAGGGGAACCCATGCCCAAAATTCGACGCTATCGCCATACTCTTGTGGATGTAACACATAACCTAGGAAATGTACTTTGATATTGCACCTAAGCGAAACCGATGAAGATTTTGACGAAAGCGAGATGGTGGCGTCGTCTAAACGTCGTCCCGACGTCCAATTCCCGGAGGGGAGAACATTTGGAGAATGCATCGAAGATGAAAAACGTTCCATTCGGATGATCAACGGACGGTTCGTCCCCACCATACGGATAAAAGACAAACCGACGAGACTGAAACGTTCGGAAGCGCTTGATTATTACAAGAAAAAATTGCAGAAAGTTTGGGAAAACCTTCCACACGAAAAATACGACGGAGAAATTTCTGACAATACTCCCACAATCAGTAAAGAGGAATCATTATTATGACCATAGCCATACCCGTAAAAACATTGTCGATTAACCCAATCATCGCATCATTATTCGCAAATGCAAAATTTTTCGCTTATTCCCGTGACGGTGAATCAAGTATTGAAAAAATGGATGAAAAAGGGGGACATGATGTTGCCCGTACCCTTGTCGCCCATAATATTGACGTTTTAATCACCTCCCATTTGGGATTAAAGCCATTCGTATTGCTCAAAAGCTACGGAATACAAATTTATTTTGCAGGGGTAGAAGAATTAACTACTGCGGATCTGCTCAATCAATTTCATTCAGGAGCATTGTTGGAAGTGACACCCGAGAATTTTGGGACACTGTTAGATTAAATAGACAAAGAAAGCAACTGTTTTGATTTTAAACCATTTTGATTAAAACCACTTTCTCTATCTATCCTTCATTATAAACAGTTCCTTTTATAGTAACGATAAACAAGTGAGACTGTGAAAGAACCCTATAAATTTCAGACTGATTTAGCTTTTAAATCTGAAAAATCATATCTAAACCTATTGATTTGAAGAATTTGTACTAAAACAGCCCAAATCTCAATAGATACAGCAATATGCAATGCTATTTCAGCCTTTATGGCATCAATATTTTCATTGTTTTTCAATGCAGGGTGTCTACCTACATTTAGGGTTTTTTCACCATCCGTTTTAAAAGCTGCTTAATCTCTATGAAAAACAGCCTTTAATGTGAGTCTATGCCTCCAGTCGAATCTTTCCTGTCGCGTATTGGTGTACTAGTGACGATATGATTGTTTGGTAAGGTATACCTGTCTCTTGGGCTTTATTTTTAATAGTTGTTACATCGCCGAGACTGAGACGGATTGTAATATTTTTTGATTTGGACAAATACTCTTTAGCTGCCTTACGAGCCAATGCAATCTCTTCATCCGCATCGATGCTTTGAACCAATTTATCGTTCTCAAGAGCGTTTAAAATCGCCATCTCTTCTGCATCAAACATTGTTTTCTCCTTTATATATCTTTTTGGCTTTTCGGCTTGGGATGATAGTCTTTAAAAATATCCCTTCTTCATTGCGAACAAATGGGACAAGATAGACATAATCCAATGCCTCTATGACGTAGATCTTTTGTCCGGGATAGTTTTCCTGATCCGGATGATCATATGTGTCTAACACTTTCCCAGCATCTATAGCAGCTATGATCTCTTCAAAACCAATACCTCTGCTTTGTTTAAGAAGTTCATTTTTTTCTTTACCGTAGGTAATCAATACAAGCCTTTATAATATACATACAATGTATTATATATCGACAAAAGTAAATTGATGATAAATTTTTCTATACAATGCATATCATTGCAAATTATGACAGGAAAACATATGACGTATCTAAAAATACTCAATCATTCCCAGAAGAAAGAGTTTGAATCACCCCCATCCATTAGTGATGAAACACGAAAAGAACTATTTACACTGCATCATTCTATGCAGCTTCAGTTAGCATCGTTCGATAAGGATGTTAACAAACTGCACTTCATTGCAATGTACGGATATTTCAAAGTTTACCGTACTTTTTTTGATGCCGTATCATTTCCCAAAAGCGATATCGATTACATTGTAAATCAATACAATTTTCATCTAGATACACTAAAAATAGCGTTAAACACGCAAGTCCGCTACAAAAGAATCATCCGCGAACACTTTGGATTTCTCTCCCCTAATGAGAATCTTCGCAAGATATTAAAAGCCGAGGCCAGCCATCTCATTTCTAAACTCTCCAATCCAAAAGCACTTTTTTACGCTTTGGTCGAAATTTCTGTTTCCAACCGGTATGAAATCCCAACCTATACCTTTTTAGTCCGAATCATCACCGAGGCAATGAATTCCCATAAGCGGCATATATTCGATCAGCTCAAATCTTTATCCCATCATCAAGAACTTAGGGCTCTGGATCTATTTTTAGAAGACGATGAAGTCCATGCCGGTCGTTACAGCCTATCACGCTTCAAAAAACTATCCCATTCTCTCAAGCCTGCAAAAATAAAAGATACCGTCAACACCTTCACAACCGTCCGAAACATACATGCGGGACTCATAGAGATCATCGAAAAAATAGGACTCGATTTAAACGTCGCGAAGCACTACGCACTCTGGGTTGAAAAGAGCGATATGCATCAGATACTGCGCAAAGCCAAATATAAACAGCAATTCGATCTTATCTGTTTCGTGACGCATCAAACCTATATTCGGACCGATCAGCTTTGTGACATACTCGTTCAATCGGTACAAAGTGCAAAAACCTCCGCACTGCGAGAACATCAGAATGCCTATTTCTTGCAGCGTCAATCAAGGTCTAAAGTATCCGGCGAAATGGCTGGTCTACTCAAAAACAGTCTTATACCTAAAGTTTACTCGATCAAAAAGACCCTATCCTCAGATATTAATGCCGATCAAAAGCTCCAAATAATTCAAAAAGAGATCGATGCAATGATCGCCGATGAGCAGGAAAATAAAGCGTTTTTGGAAGAGCATGATGAGCTGAGTGATAATACAGGTTATCATACAATCCTTGAAGAGCGCTCCCGTAAGCTGCAGAACCGGGTTTCCGATATTATCAAGGCATTGGAATTCGATGAAAAAGAGTCCGATAAATCCCTTCTCAAGGCAATCGCGTTTTTTAAAATAACTGGCGGTAACATCACCGCTAAAATCCCCATGGAGTTTTTATCCGAAGAGGAAAAAGAATCTCTCAACTCTAATAACACTGAGGAGCCGTTTCGGATATCACTCTATAAGATGTTTCTCTTTATTACCATCAGCGATGCCATTAAATCAGGGACTCTCAACCTTAAACACTCCTACCGCTACAGGGCGTTCAATAATTATTTGATCGATTCCACAGAATACGCCAATACCAAAGAAATACAGCTTGAACGGCATAAGCTGATGGCAATCAAAGACTTCGATGCAGTGCTAGAAGAGCTTCGAGGTTCACTCAGTTCAACCTATCGAAAGACTAGCACCAATATTACGAAAGGGAGAAACGAATACTTCCATTTAAAAGCGGATGGCTCATTTATCGTAACTACTCCAAAGCTGGAAAAAAGCGATGAGATTGAAGGGCTCCATGCCTATCTTCCTAAAGAGAAGTTCATTCCGCTGATCGAGGTGTTGCGTCTCATTGACCGGCATGCACTATTCAGTGCAAAATTTCATCACCATTCCCATACGAAAAGCTATAAAGCACCCAAACACAATGCCCTTTATGCGTCAATCATTGGATACGGATGCAATATCAGCATTGCCAAGATGGCAAAGATATCCAAGGGGATAACAATGGGTGACATAGATCATATCCGCACATGGTATCTAAGCAACGACATGCTTCAAGAAGCCAATGACGCGATAATTGAATTGACTGAAACGCTTGGCATCCCCAAGTTGTTCCGGAACAATCAAGAGCGTAATCACACGGCCAGTGACGGTCAAAAATTCAACACATCAGTTGAATCTCTGAACTCAGGGCATTCGTTCAAATACTTCGGCTTAGGGCGAGGAGTAAGCCGATATACGTTCTCCGATGAATCCGGTCGGTTATTCTATACGACGGTAATCAATGCCAATGAGCGTGAAGCAGCGTACGTTATCGATGGACTGATGCACCAGGAGGTAGTACAAAGCGATATCCACTCAACCGACACATTTGGATACAGCGAGGTGGTGTTCGCACTCACACATCTGCTGAAATTGGTCTTTGCACCACGGATCAAAAACTTTAAAGAGCAGCAGCTTTATGCGTTTGAACCTAGAAAACTCTACAAAGAGTATGGGTACGTTTTACTGCCGGTAAAACAGATCAATACTGCTGTTATTGAAGAGCAATGGGATCAAATTCTTCGAATGGTCATTACCATCAAAGAGCGAAGGACAACGGTGACACAACTGCTTAAGCGTCTTACCTCCTATTCACGCAAACACAAGCTTTATCAGGCACTGCGGGAATTCGGTCGTATCATCAAAACACGTTTTTTGCTCAACTACATCGACGATGTTGTCTTCCGTCAGCAAATTGAGAAGCAGCTCAATAAAGTGGAAAGCGCAAACAAATTTTCTAAAGCGGTTTTTTTTGGAAACAGCGGTGAATATTTTTATGCCACAAAAGAGGAACAGGATATTGCCAGCAATGCACTGCGTCTGATTCAAAACTCGATTATCTGCTGGAACTATCTCTATGTTTCAAACCTTCTTGCTAAAGAAAAAGATGAGGAAACCAGAGATAAAATTATCAATACACTGAAGAACGGATCAATAGTACACTGGCAGCACATTAACTTTTATGGGGAATATGATTTTACAGAACGACAAATTGAAGGTGATGAATTCGATATTGACGCTATAAAGCGTTTTTCAATAGAAAAGTACTTGCAGAAAGAAGAAAAGAGCTTGTAGGGCAAATATGAGCTATTTTAAGCTAACTTTAAAACGGATGGTGAAAAAACCCTAAATGTAGGTAGACACCCGAGTATATGAGAGCCGTACTTCCGGATCCTTCGTATGTTATTTCCAGTACCTGTACCAATGGAAGTTATACGAATAAGAAAATGCCCGATGTCGATATGTGGAAATTCACGACATACGCACTCAAGGCGATTGGAATTAATAAGAGCGGACGGCATATCATTCGACGCGGATATGCCACCAAAGAGCTCGCCGATGGAAAAGAATTGGCGATTGTGGCGATGGAGCTTGGACACACGTCGACGAATACGACTTTTAGTGCCTATGTGAAGAATAATCCTGAACTTATGATGAGACAAAAGATCAAGTAAAAGTAATTAGACCTTCTGAAAATAGCGGGTTTCCCCGTTTACCTTGGCACTGAACCCATCAGAAGCGATATTGATCTGATGCATCATCAAATCAAAGTGTTTGGATGGGTTTTTATAGACTTTCATCGCTATGCTATGGTTAAAGTGGACACTGTAATCAGCATGAAGTGTGTCAGCGGATTGCGGATGAATAAAATGTGCTTTTGCATTTGTTAAGAAATGGAGTATAAATCCCGTTTTAGAACATTGAAACTGCTGATTTCGTAATTCAGAATCGATTCGTAGTGAAAGGTTTTCTTGAGTAACGGCAGAGCGTTCGAATTGGATAATTTCTTCGCTCATCAATGGTGTCGTACCCAATAAGCCGGTAGTAATCAGAGCGGTGGCTAAAAATCGTTTGGATTTATCGTGATATTTATACATTCATTGCACTCCTGATATAAGGTCACTTAAACAAGAGGTATTGTATATGTGAATGATGAATGGTTGTTAACAATGTAAAAAAGAGCTTGAACTTAATTTCAAATATACTATACTTTTCTTGAGTTATGAGATATAAAAAGGATTTGTATGACAGAACGAACCAAACAACTACTTGTAATGGCGAGTGATCAGGCATCTGCGTCATTTGGTGAACGCCAATTATTTGATATATTAAAAGTACTTCGTTCTTTGGATCGGGATGAAATCCGTTATAGATTTGAATCTAAAGAGATTTGTGACCTTGTTGAGTTTGTGCTATTTGAGGAAACTCTCAATTAATATTTGCGTGGATCATGAAGTTTCGTAACGGCAGTCTCTGGACTCCATTTTGGTATTAATAAATAAACACTTTTTTCAAAGCCTCTAGCGTAAGCCCTTTATCTATAGTAACCATTCCATTGACAATGGTTTTAATCATTTTTTGATCTACTTCTTGTTCTAAATGAGTTATAAAACTTTCAAAATGTTCCATCATTTTACCGGTCATTTGAATCCTTTCATCACCGGTTAAAAGCAAGGATAATTTTAAAATGTCTTGACGATGTTTTTTCCATTTATTATCATTTCTTCTTCTGAGATCGAAAAATGCGGACATTTTTAGCATAATAGTTGCCTGGGTATTGGTACAAGGTGCAATTACTGACATGCTTACATTGTTTTTGATCATCTCAAAATATTCCGGATCCAGCATGATCGCTGATAATGAATAGAGACCAACTTCTGGATCAATAGGGATAATCCGTTGATTTTCATCCAAATTAAGATCGTTTTCATTAGAAGCAAAAAGTTCTATCTCTTTTGCAAATCCTTCTGTCTCAGGTTTAACGAATCGGTAATAGTGATACTGATCTTTGTCCCCTTTTTGTATTTCGTATTTACCCTCTTGGACGTATTGCTTGATTCTTTGCGACATTTCAACTGAAGATGTAGTTAACAATACAAGATCAATATCATGAGTAGCTTTACCGTGACCATTACCTAAACCTTCATCAAGGAGCATAACCGTTGCAAAGCCCCCTACAACGACGTACATATCCTCTAAATCTTTGCAATATTGCTGGAAATGACTTAACCCTCTGTAATCAGTTTCTTTCATCTTGGTTACCTTCAAATTTTTTCATAATCTCTTGTTCAAGTAGTTCGAGTGCGTATTGAGTACGTTCATCATTTTCTTTTCGTAAAGTTCGCAAAACATAGAGTGGATTAACGTTGTCGTCTACTGCAAAAATAGATGGGTCACGATCCCACACTTCTATACGAAATTGAGCGTTTTCTTTTTCACTTTCATTGAGTTGGGAAAAGTGGCGCATTCGCATCTTTGAACTCATTGCTCTTGTCGGTATACGCTCATCCATTAAGGTAGAAAACACTGATAATGCAGAATATCCACTATTCATTATAGGGTGATCGAGCATAGGAGAATCAGAATAAAAAACATATTTGATTGGTGATATTCCTTCTTCTTTCAAGCGATCATAGACATCTTCAGGTGAATTGAAAACAATGTGTTTACTACGCCCTTGTTTTTCTATTCGCACATATTCAAATGTTTCCAAAATAGACAAAGCAGCTGATGTCGCACGGATATCTCTGTCAATCATGGAAGCAATTTGTGAAATCATAAAACCCGATTGTATGTTTTTATTCAAATAACCGATTAGGATCATATCAGCATCGGGAGTGAGTGACTGGAAATTTTTACGCGGTATCGGCAGTAATTTTTCTGATTTCATTTGCATTAGTGCAAACGGCATATAAACATATTTATCTATGATGACGAAAGATTGGCGTTTTTCAATTAAACGATTGATATTTCTGCTTCCTAAAGAGTCAAAAACCAATACGACGTAGCAAGGGCAATTTTCCTCAATTTTACGTACAGCGTTATAGTGAATTCGCAAATCGGTAGTTGTATCTTTAACATGAGCAAATACAACTCCGAAACCACTAACACTACAGCTCCATAGATCATATCCAGCTTGAATATATAAGGGCAAACTCATAGTGAGTTCTTTTTCTTGTATGCCATAGCCAGTTGTGGTTTCTATGTAATGGAATAGTGCATCTTTATACTTCATAAACTTATATTAGCATAAAATAGGTATTATTTACAATAATATGTAAATATTGAATAATTAATGTAAATTAAAGGCTAATAAGATGAATTGAAATAGATACTAGAGTTTAAATTTGGTTAACCTAAGATAAATTATATTGAATATTTAATGCAATCAATGATAATTTTGGAATAAAATTGATTCCAAAATCTATATAATCATTACTGTAATTGACTGTTTTTTATTCTCAAATCTTCGCCCGTCGTGCAACCCCGATAAGCTTTTCATGGGGGAAATTATAAAAGCTGACAAAGTTCGGCGACAGGTCTTTAATCATTGCAAATATTTTCCATAAGAAGCTGTCGGAAACGATCTCTTCGTCCCCGTAAAAAATAGAGCGTTCATTGATGTTCCGCTCCCGCAAGAGTTTTTCGACATTGAGTTTTTCCATGTATCCTGAATGTATGACCAAAAGATCGAGTGCCTCACCCAATGGGGAAAGTTTGCTAAAAATTCCGTGAGGTTCATATGTCGTTTTAATGATGACGATAAGATTATAATCGTAAATAATCCCATTTTGGAACATTGTTTTACCTATGTAGGCGGGGATAGCATCTGTATTACGGGCAAAAAACAGAGCGGTACCGCTTACATGCTGACCATGTCTGTAACGCGTAGAATATTCCTCCAAAAAAGCATCTTTATCAATCGGAACCAAAGCAGCATAAAGCCGTTTTTGCCCTTGGGTATAAAGAATAATGATAAAAAGGGGAACAGAAGCAATAATCAAAGACCAATAGCCGCCGTGCGGAATTTTCATCCAACTAGAGACAAAAAAACTCATGCTCATTAGCCCTGTGAAAATTGCTAACCCCATTTTAAGATACTCTTTTTTAACCATGAAAATCATACTCATTAAAATACCGGTAATGCTCATCGCCCCCGCAACCGAGAGCCCGTATGCGGCGGCTAATTTAGCCGATTCGCCGAAATCAAAAAGGATCGCGATGACACAGACAAATAAGAACCAGTTGACTGAGCCGACATAAATTTGGCTGCGAAGCTCATCGGAGGTGTAATCGACACTGAAATGGGGGAAAATACGGGTCGTCATCGCCTGATAGAGGACGGAAAAAACACCGCTGATCATCGCTTGAGACGCAATAACGGTTGCGAAAATAGCTAAAATAACCAATGAAATATAGAGCGTTGGGCCAAAATCATGAAACATCTCAAAGAATGGACTTTTTAGTGCATCAGGATGGGATAGGAGAAATGCACCTTGCCCGAAATAACACAAAATTAATGCCACAGAAGCAAAAACCCACCCTTTTAGAATGGGAAGACGACCCAAATGCCCCATATCGGCGTACAACGCTTCACCTCCCGTTGCGCATAACAAGACATCGGCTAAAACCACAAACGCAATATACGGGTGCTGAACAACAAACTCTACCGCATAAAAGGGTGAGAGGGCATGGAGAACTTCAGGATTTTGTAGTACGTTATACCCCCCGACAATGCCAAGGGCGAAAAACCAGATCACCATAATCGGCCCAAACGCACTGGCAACCTTTTCGACCCCATGTTTCTGAACGGCAAAGAGGGCAAATGCAATTCCTGCGGCGATGAGGAGCAATACGTATTTCGGGGTACTCTCATGTCCCGGGATCAACATAATCCCCTCGACGGCACTGAGAATACTGATCGCAGGGGTAATAACCCCATCCCCGATCATCAGCGAGATACCGAGAAATCCCAATGCGGTGACGAGGGCAGCCAAACGGGCTCCCTTAAGATAAGGGAGCAAAATTTGCACCAGCACAACCGTCCCCCCTTCGCCCCGTTTTGAAAGACTGGTCGCTAACCACGCGTATTGAACAGTAACGAGCATCGTGAGGGTCCATACGATCATGGAGAGGATCTGAAAAATAGTCTCTTTGGTGGGTTGTACAAGAAGCAAGATTACGGCGAAAGTATAGATCGGACTGGTGCCAATGTCGCCGTAAACGACACCGAGTGACTTAATCACCATCATTTCATTTATAATACGTTCTTTTAATGTCATATATTTCCTTACATTTTAAGACTATACTTAACTTTATTCATAGTATATACTTTTGAACTAGGGTACTCTTAATGAACTTAAATGTAAATGATTGGGCAACCTGGCGCTATCCTCCCTTAAAGGAAAAAAACCTTTTGTAGTTTTACACCCTTTCATAGATTCTCTTTGTTGTTTAGCTTGTACTTTTAATTGTTCTATTATTTATTTTTGGGGTAGGAAATGTTGGAGGCAATCTCCAACAGTGCGTTTAAAAACTTCTCACCTATAAGTCGAAACCCTTCTTGCTTATTGCTGATAAGCAGCGGCATGAACTCCTCTAAATCAAACTCAATTTTATTTCCTCGTAATTCCATGGCTATGACCCTTTTTGTCTCATCATAGGTAACATTGGAATTTACAGAAAATATTTTACGCTAACTTTTTAATCTACAATGCTCTTAACTTCGTGTTCTAAAATAGAGATAAAGTGGTGCACCAAGGATGACTAATCCAAGTCCTGTAAGTGACTCTAGCGGGCGTGAATATATAGAATTCGCAACTATCACAATGCAGCATAGAAAGAATAATAGAGGTACGACTGGGTATCCATAGGTAATCTGTAATTTTCCTATCATTTTAAGACGTATAACTGCTATAGCGCCCAAAGCATAAAATATGAATGCTGCAAAAACAAGCATATCTGTCAGTTGATCAAATGTACCACTTATAATAAGCAAACATGCCCAAATCATTTGCCCGATTAAAGAAATATACGGTGTTCTAAAGCGTTTATGAACATGTGAAAAAGGCTTAAAAAAATATCCCTCTTTCGACATTTGATAATAAACTCTCGCCGCAGACATGGTGCTCGCCTGTGTTGCACCAAATGTCGACACCATAATTAAAATAGAAATAAGAGTAATACCTATCGAACCCATGGTAATTTTTGCAACTTCAATGGCGGCGATACTTCCATGCTGTGTACTTAAATGAGCAAAATCAGCTGGTGTTAGTACTTGTAAATAAGCATAATTTACCAGTAAATAGAGGCACATCGTTAATGCTGTTCCTACAATAATGGCTATTGGAATATTTTTGGTTGGATTTTTAAATTCACTGGCCATATTGGTAATATTAACCCATCCGTCATATGCCCAAAATGCTCCAAGCATAGCCGTAAAAAAAGCGCTTATTTGTACCAGTTCACTTGTTTGACTTGGTTTAAAAGTATGAATCACAACAGTTGCATGAGTACTATTTTCTGAATAGCTCAATCCCATGAATATAAGCAGTAATATACCAAGAACTTTTGCACTCGTGACAATGTTGCTTAACCATCCTCCTCCTTTTACCCCCCGAATATTAAAAATAGTTAGGAAAATTAATGTCGAAACGGCAATAAGCTTAATAGAAGCGTTTTGAAAAGGAAAAATTATTCCAAAAATATTATAAGAGCTATATGCTTCCAGCAGTGGAGGAACTCCGCAAAGATTACCAAGTGATTCAGCAAAAACATATGCAATAGATGCAATTGAAGCTGTACTAATAACAGCAAAAAAACTCCATCCGTAGATAAAACCAAAAAAAACGCCGAATACGTTTTTAAAGTATTGAAACTGTCCTCCAGCCTCCTTGGTTGTCGTTGCCAAAGAAGCAAAACTAAAAGCTCCAAGTATGGTAATCAGCCCTGCTACCACCCATGCCCAAAGGATTAATGATCCATTTGCAAGATTTACTGACATTGGAGCTATTTTTTTAAATACACCTGATCCTATCATACTTCCTGCTACCAATAGTATTGCGGTACCAAGACCTAA
Source organism: Sulfuricurvum sp. (assembly GCF_028710345.1). Classification (NCBI taxonomy): domain Bacteria; kingdom Pseudomonadati; phylum Campylobacterota; class Epsilonproteobacteria; order Campylobacterales; family Sulfurimonadaceae; genus Sulfuricurvum; species Sulfuricurvum sp. The sequence continues at coordinate 22,696 of NZ_JAQTUH010000009.1, forward strand.
AACATGGAGTAAAGCTGGCTCTTTTGTGTTATCCATATATTTTGATTCCTAATGGTTTGTATTTAGATTGTAACTAAGATGATGTAAAATTCTCGAAAGCCCTCATTTTAGGTGTATGTCCATCAACTATATCACAAGTATACTCCAAAGGAATTTGTTTTAAAGTTTCTTTATAACCGCTCAACTTGTCCTATACTCGCATTTCCGTTCAGCAAAAAACATATTTATCATAAAATTGTAATGAAAGCAAAAAATGTTAATATGCCGCCTAAAATCTGAAATGGTGTTAATAGAAAAAATATTTTAATATTAACCAAATGAGGAAAAATGACTAATATACCTTTGATGATAGTTGTAATTTCTGGAGTTGTTTTACTTGCTCCATTTATTGCACAGACTTTCTGGGTGCCTTTGGCTGTCGTTGAAATTCTCCTAGGATGTGGTGTTGGTTACTCGGGTATTATAGAGGGTAATACTTATATGCCTATCATTGCTAAAACGGGCTTTTTGTTTCTGATGTTTCTTGCTGGTATGGAAGTCAATCTTAAAGCTTTCCTCACCATGCAATCATCATTATTTAAACGGGCAATCGGTTATTTCATTATCCTTTATTCTCTTTCAGCCTTAATCGTCTGGATCCTACATCTTTCTGTTGTTTATCTTGTAGCCTTTCCAATAGTTTCGCTAGGAATGATTATGGCTCTTGTTAAGGAACTAGGAAAAGAAGAAGAATGGCTGAAACTTGCTTTGATTATTGGAATTTTAGGTGAACTTATCAGCATTGCTGCATTGACACTACTAAGTGGTATCTTGGAATATGGGTTCACAGAAAACTTTTTCCGAGCAATAGGGACATTAATCCTTTTTTTGATTGGAACAATACTGATATTTCGAGGTGCGAAGATTTTATTTTGGTGGTACCCTAACCTCAAAAAAACGATTGTGCCTGAAAGTGACACTCGTGATAAGGATGTTCGTCTCTCGATGGCTTTCTTCTTTACTATGGTCGGAATGATGATATATCTTGGTCTTGATATGGTGCTTGGGGCATTTATTGCTGGTATGTTCATTGCAAATTTCTTTGAATATAAAACAGAACTACCGCATAAGCTTTCATCATTAGGATTTGGATTCCTAATCCCGATATTCTTTATTTATGTTGGGTCAACCGTTAATTTAAAAGCACTATTTTCCCCTTCTGTATTGCTTTTATCACTTCAAATCGTTGGGGTTATTGTTACACTTCGTGTAATAAGTTCTATGATCTATTTAAGTAGACTCAGACTGAAAAATACACTTTTATTTGCACTTGGAGATTCGATGCCACTTACCTTTCTATTGGCCGTAGCAACTATTGGTAAAGATGCCAATGCAATTAGTTCAACTGAGTATTATGCTTTAATTATTTCTGGTATGATAGCTTCTATATCCATGATGACAATTATTAAAACAGTTTCATACTTCAATGGATCTAAAACATCTAATCATGAGTTTTGATAAAATTAACATAGGCGTAAAGTGCACGTATTCTATAATACTTCGATAAATTTAGAAGAGGTTTTATGACAACTTCTTCCAAATTTAGATACACAAAAGTTTAAGTGCTTGTATATACAATTATTTACTAAACACATGTAGAATATCTGCTATCTTTTTAATAAGCGATAGGAATTTTTGCCATGAATGGACATAATATCACACCTAAAAGATTTTTAGCTTCTGCGTTACTTACAACCGGACTGTTAGGGGGTATTCCGTTACTTGCTGATCAGATAGCTTTAACAGAAAACTTTCCAGCAGCACAGGAGCAGATATCACCACAAATTGATTCACATCTTTGTAATAAACAATTTCAATGCAGTAAAACAGGCCTTGTAATCCAGTTTTTACCAAATGATAAAGCACTCTTTATGCATCCTGTTACTTTTCAGACTCTTAATGCTGATTATACTGTCCATTTTAATCGTCATATTGCTATTAATGTTTATGAAAACCCATCTAAAAATTTCGATTTAATGATGAAAAATGTATTAATTCATCCAGAAGGTTTTGTTGCGAGTATTAATCGAGAAGATCGATACTTTCAAAATATCTAAAAACAACAGGGCTTTTTATAGAAAGCCGTACAATTGGCTATTTCTCAACAAAGAGGGTAAAAGTTCCATGGTTCTTAGAAATAGCTTAATTTGTGTTTCTAGCACTCTCTTGTCGGGTAAGAACACCACTTCGCGGCGGCATCCTCCCCTAAGAACCGTGCGTGCGACTTTCACCGCACACGGCTCAAGCACCGATGACTAAGATGCAGTGAGGTTTCTAAGAGAAATATATCGTTTTAAGAAATACTCATCATAGTTCCGATCAAATGGATTGACTTCACTTCTTATTTTCAAGTGTTCCTTTATAGGGATGCATGAAAGTCTAAAAATAAAGTTTTTCCCATCCGATAGAGTTTCAGTTGAGTATTCAGGATAGACTTTGAAATACCGTTGGATGTATTTGGCAATATGTTTGCGTTGATGAAGTCGCTTTACCCAGTTCATTGATTTAAGCAACACTAAACACCATAATAGTACTTACCCAAAGCAACGCTTTTGTATCCGTCTGATTACGAGAATTTTTCACAATAGCACTTGTTGCAGTTAGACACAATACCGCCAAATACCAGGCAAAAAGCTGATGTGATGCAGCAGCCGTTGCCGCAAGCATAATAGTGTCTATTGCTCCATTATGGATATTATTGATGACATGGAAACAACCAAACGTTTAATCCGCCCCAATCGTACAAATACCATTTCATAACAATGCTTCAGCCCATAAAGCGATACCGCCGACGGCAGCAACAATAGCAATCGAAAACAACCATTTTTTACGGGTCAATACCGTAATCGATGCCAAAGAGATCGCGATTTGGATCAACGTCATCGATTGGGCTAAGTGATGATGAGGAACCATAGCGTGATCGCTCTCTTTATTGGCCTTCTCAGATGCCGCTTCGAGTCCCTCGGCTTTATGTTTGATCTCTTTTTTTTCTTGTTCGTATTTTTCGAGCTGATTTTTATAGAACTCTTCTTTTCCCTTTGGGGCGATATCCGCCGCCAGTTCCATCAAGTGGCCTTTATTGCTTTTAGCCTGATAAAAGTTCCATTGATCCGACGCCTGTGTTTTTAAGAGTACCGCTTCATTTTTAAACATCATTGCTTCATTTTGAGTAGCGCCGCCTTGATAACTGACAACTGCCCCTATTGAAGCCAAGATAGCAGTAAATATAGCCACATACTGCCCCAATCCCTTTTCTTCACCTGCATGCTCGACGGCATGATCATATGCACCGTGTTCGTGAAATTCATGTTCTGACATTTTAATTTTACTTGAATAATTATTTTAAATATAAGATCAAAACGATTTTATTTTAGTGTAATCAGACTCACCATGTATCATCGCCAGAATCAGACATTGTGTCTGAAGAACTGTCATCCCATGAAGAGTCATCTTTCAATCCGAAATCATTACCACCCATATCATAAGAGGGTTCATTATTCGCGATCGGTGAATTATTGGAATTGTTAGCATTATTAGAAGAAGGTCCATCCATAAAATGATGCATCAATTCTTCTCCTGCTACAAAACCAACTCCGGCAGCAGCACCTGTTGCTAAACCGGACATGATTCCACCACCTAGACCACTGCTTTGCTGAGGATAAGGCTGTCCGCCACCGAATCCCGGATTAGGACTATAAGGGTTATTCGGGTTTGGATAAGCACCGTTTCCTCCATTACCACCGCCATTGTATTGTGCTGGATAATTTGTATTACGTGATGTAAATGAGCGTATAGCAAGCCAAATCAATAAAAGAGCACCAGCACCTAAAATGATCATCATCCATGGAATAGGATGATTACTTGACTGGGCAGTTCCCATAGGGCTTGAATTCATTTGTACATTTGAAGAGATTGATAAATGCTGTTTTAAACTTTGAACGGATTGTGGTTTGGCAAACGGTAATCCTGGAGCTAGTTGTTCAGCTTTTGTAAACTCATTTTTGGCATTGGGCAGGTCGCCTTGTCGAACAAGTATCTCTGCATCAACATAATGCGCTTTTGCACTTTCAGGATGAACCTTCAAGACCTGTTCAACCATTTGGTGTGCACCGTTCAAATCCCCTGACTCTGCTGCTTGATAAACTTGATGGATTGTAGGAACGTTTTCAGCATATGCCAAAAATCCGCTCAAGAACAATGCTGTTATTATTTTAGAAAAAGACATCTATTTCCTTTGTGTGTTTATACTTGTAGTTGAAGTGCTATATTAGACAGCAAGGTTAAATGAATCTTAAACGTAGTCGTATGAAGTGTAAAAGTCAGCATAATTTACGTAATATAGGTAGGCTTGCTTGTCTGTTAAATCTTTTTGAAGAATAAGAAATCAAACTCAATAATTTAAATATTCCAAGAAATCTTAATCTCCATCGATATCAGAAATAGAATCAATGCAAATATTAATTAATTTCGCCTCATCGCTGAATCACTTACAGGACTAGGATTAGTCATCCTCGGTACACCGCTTTATCTCTATTTTAGAGCACGAAGTTAAACTTTCTTAATACAAAGTTTATCTGATTTAGCTAATACTAAGACCTGAGACCATTGGGAATGTAGTGATCATAGCTTTCAGTGAGAAAGGTTAATCAATCGTCTCTTCTTTATCCTCTTCGATATAGGCTTCCTCTTTCGGAGCAGGGTTAACAAATCGGACAATGATAATTGAAACTCCATAAAGGATGATTAATGGAACTGCCATCAGACACTGAGTTAATACATCGGGAGGTGTCAAGATTGCTGCAATAATGAAAATCAAAACAATCGCATAACGAAAAAAGCTGATCATCATCTTATCGTCGATCAGCCCTAGTAATGCTAAAAAGTAGCAAAATACAGGAAGTTCAAACGCGAGTCCAAATCCCAACATTATCTTAGTGAAAAAACCGACATAATCTTCGACATTGATCATTGGAACAAATGAAGCACTTCCGAATCCGATCAGGTATTGGAATCCAAATGGAGTGACAACATAGTAGGCGAATGCCCCGCCGATCAAAAACATAACAGTACCGCCGAAGACGATAGGAATCATCATTTTCTTCTCATTGGTATAAAGTCCAGGTGCGATAAAAAGCCAAATTTGAGAAAGAATAATCGGTAATGAACCTAAAAGAGCGGCAAAAAAAGAGACTTTCATTGCGACGAAAAAGGTCCCGCCGATTTGATTGGTTGTTGCCATCCCTTTCGCGGCATTAGGTGAGGTTTTTGCTACAAGAGACAGTGCATCGTTAAGGGGCTGGCTGATCCAATGCAAGATTGGCTCATAATAGTTAAAGGCAATGAAAAACATGATAATTACAGAGGCAACACTGATGGCAAGTCGTTTTCTCAGCTCAAATAAATGGGGACGTAAATCATCAAACATTAGACATTCTCTTCACTAGGTTTAGTTTCGACTGCTTTAACCTCTTTGGGTTTAGGAGCAAAGGTGACTACTTCTGGCTCTTTAGGGGCTGATGGTGCGATGATACTAAAATCGAGCTCACTTTTAATGCCGGTCAGTTCGGAACCGATTTCGGTGACATTGGTCATCCGTTCTAATTCGGAACTTGCACTCGTTAGTTCATTTTTATAATTGAGTACATCTTCTTTTATCTCAGAGAGTTTCATCTCTTCAGCAATAGTTGCTTTGGCCGTATTGACTGTACTTTTGACACTTTTGAAAAATTTAGCGATTTGTACCATCGTTTCGGGCAGTTTCTCCGGTCCTAAAAATAAGACTGCAATAATAGCGATAACTAAAATTTCACCTAAATCTAGTCCAAACATTATTGTTACCTACTATCCCTTGAATGTATAAGTATTTTAGCAAAATAAAGTTTATTTCCTTCAGTTAGCGAGGTAGTTACTGCTGATGGTATGATTTTTTTTCAGCTTAACCGTGTGTTGCACTTACTGCTTGAATTGGCGCTCTAAAAGACTCTCTTTCTAAACAAGAACTTCTAGACGAAGCTGAATTTTTTGGAATAAATTATTATGAAATAGGACATGTGGAGTACTATGAAATAAAAAAAATATCTTCTGATTTCAGAAAATTTATTATAAACCTTATGAAATAAAGATAGAGGGGTCACGTGATACCTATAACCTATCAATTACTTTTTTAAAGCTTATCTTCTTCTACAGGTTTCACATCAGGGGCATTTTTGAGGATTGAAAGCGCATGAGCGCGTGAGCTGCGATTTGCTCGTTCTTGCAAATATTCTTCCGTTCGAAGCGAAGCGATCTTTTCACTCAATGCCGAAATAATAAACTGATTGATGGATACATCTCCTTTTAACGCTTCAATCTCCTGTCGGTAATAATCAGGAATCCGTAATGCGAAATTCATTGTACACCTCCTAATAAGGAATAAAATTCTTTGGGAGTCATCACCCGAATGCCGAAATAGTGTTCGACACCCTTGAAATCTTTGAGATTATAGGTAACGATAATCTCCGCCCCGGCATTAAATGCCGTCTCCAATACCATATCGTCTTGCGGATCATGTAAAAACGGTCGCCATAGAAAGTTGATTTTCTGATGATGTGATATTAGACACAAATCATCAATAAACATTTCAATCGTTCCATCTTCTAAATCGCCACAACACACTCGGTTCTCGTCACGTTTCAATACCGCTTCCATCTCCAAAACCAGAGGATTGGAAACAACATTGATTTTTTCATCCATTTCAAAGAGCTTGATGAGCAAAGCGTTCGAAATACCGTTTCGACTCATTAGTGCAGCTATGATTACATTGGTATCCAAAACAATTTTCATAGTGATATTATATATGATATCAAGTTAATGTCAAGTAGTTTCGTTTCAAATAACCGAAAAAAGCATTTTAATGCTCAATGCTACCGCCAAAAGCCCAAAAACTTTTTTAAGCTTATCAGTCGAAAGCGCTGTAGCGTATTTAACCCCAAGGGGAGCCGTAAATGCACTGCTTATCGAAACCAGTATCACAGCAGGGAGATAAATATATCCGAACGTGTACTGATCCCCGTCGGTATGGTTCCATCCGTTGATCAAATACCCAAGTGTCCCCGAAATCGCGATGGGAAACCCTATCGCAGCCGATGTTCCGATGGCGCGTTTGATATCGAAATTTTGGTGCATCAGATACGGTACGCTAAGCGATCCGCCTCCGATAGAGACCAGTGCCGAAATCGCTCCGATAAACGTACCGCTGGCGATGTTCCCGACTATATTATGCGGATTTACATTATGATAATAGTGCGTTTTTTTGAACATCTTGTAGGCGACGTAACTCATAAATGCGCTGAAAAAGAGGGCGAGATATAGCCCTTTGAGATACGATGCCACAAACGTTGCGGCAAACGTCCCCGCCAAAACACCGATTGCAATCCGAAGAGCCATCGGCACCTCGATGTTATCCTTTTTATAGTGCGCTCTCATGCTCGAAAATGAGGTGAATATGATTGTCGCCATTGACGTCCCCAATGCCATGTGCATGATCCCCTCACTCTCAAATCCCTGCATCGCAAACAACATCGCAAATATCGGCACCATGATACCGCCTCCGCCGACCCCCAACAATCCCGCCATAAATCCGACCAATAAACCTAAAGCGATGTAGTCAATAATAAAGATAGTTTCCATATTCACTCTTTCACCGCTTCAACTTCCAAGCGCATCATACTCACATGTACTCTGCCTAGCCCGTCTAAAGGAAACATCTCCAGATATGCTCTCATCCACTCCTCTACAAAAATAGATTGCTCCGATTCAGGTATGCACTGGATATAAGGAAACCATGTAGTTTCCAACCATCCTCGAAACGCATCAATAGAATCATGCATCATATCTTTGGCAATCAACTCGGTGCGGTATCGAGAAAATCCGGCTTGACTTAGCATACAATCGTATTGGCTGTCTGAACAAAACGTATACGGTGATTCAAATCCCCAAAAATAGGTTGTATAGTTTTGCTTTACTTTTTCCAAAGCGATAAAAACACCTACGACATTACCGTAACCGCCCATTTGCAAGATAGCCTTTCCTCCTGATTTTAGAGCCTTATAAATTCCCTGAACTACCGCGTCATGATCGTGTGCCCAATGAAGCGCGGCATTGGAAAATACAACATCGAACCTATCCTCGAAAAGGATATTTTGTGCATCCATCTGCTGAAAATCCGGTCGTTTGAATTGCTTTTTTGCAAAAGCGATCATATCGGGATTCAAATCGATTCCAACAACTTTGCCGCTCGTTAATGTGCTCAAATAATCGGTAATTTTCCCATCGCCGCAGCCGACATCCAAAATCGATTCATCACCTCTCAAACCGATCTTTTCGATCAACTCTTTTGCCCATACCGCCTGCCCTTTAGAATGCGCCGTATACGCATCCGGTTTCCATGTCGGATTCATCTGTTCTCCTTTACAACCCTTATCATCCCCTCATAAATCCCTAATATCTCCTCACTGCCAATCTCGCCACCGCGTGATTCGGATAACCGCTTCACCTCGTCTGCTATCACCGTCTGCATCTCTTTGGGAACGTCGATACCGTAGACCTCTTTGAGGATATAGGCGACTCCCCCTTTACCCGATTGGGAGTTGATACGGATAGAGTCTTTATACTCTCTGCCGATGTCACGCGGGTCGATTCCCTGAGCATAATAGTTGAATGCCAACGTGATAATATCGACATTCCCTGCACGCTCACCGTTGCCGAGCATCGTCCCCTCGACTCTCTGCGCTCCTGCCAATACCGCCAATTCTGCACTTGCGACGGCACACCCTCGGTCATTGTGCGGATGAACGCTAATGATGACGCTTTCTCGGTTGATTATATGCTTGCTCATCCACTCGATATGATCGGCGTAGATGTTCGGCGAACACGCTTCCAAGGTATTAGGCAAATTCAAGATCATCCGATGTTCCCGCGTCGGCTGCCATGCTGCGATCACGGCATTGGAGATATCACGAGCAAAATCCAACTCGGTCTGCGAAAAGCTCTCCGGTGAATACTCGAACACCACATCTCCCTCAAACGTTCCTGCTTCACGTTTGATACACTCAACGCCTTGCAATGCCAAAGCAATGATCTCCTCTTTTGTTCGTCTAAAAACCACGTCACGCTGATTAGACGCGGTCGGGTTATAAAGGTGCATGTTAATCCGCTTCGCCCCGCGCAATGCCTCGAAACTGCGGACGATATGACGCTCTATCGAGGGGACGAGGATGCCGATCGTCACATTATCAGGGACCAAGCCTCCCTCAATAAGGCAGCGGCAGAAATCAAATTCCGTCTGCGACGCGCTCGGATAGGCAATCTCGATCTCTTTGAAACCAAACTCGACCAACGCTTTGAAATACGCGATTTTTTGTTCAATCCCCATCGGGTTGGCCAATGCTTGATTACCGTCTCGTAAATCGGTACTAACCCATCGCGGGGCAACGGTGAAGGACTTATCCGCCCACTCTCGTTTATCCAATTTTACCGTTGGATACGGCGTGTATTTTGTATGCGTGTGCATAGGTATATCCTTATATGTGACAATGAAAAAAGCCAAAACATGGACGCACTGCGCCCGATGTGGCAAAACTAAGAATTAAAAAAAGAAACGGAAAAAAGAAAAATTACAGCAGGTTCAGCAGGAGGAGAGAGAGGCTTACGACAGTAACGTCGGTAGTGGGATGCGAAATAGACATAGTATGACTTTTCATGGTCTCTCCTTTATATGTGATGATGAAATTGTAACGGATAATATAGTTTATTGCAAATTATTTTCTCGGAAACTTTCGATGTATCCGATCAAACATTCAACACAATCCAAATAGTCTTGAGAATCTCCCGATGCTTTTGCCGCGAGGATCGCACCTTCCAATGCTGATGTCGTAAAAAGGGCGAGCTTAGTCGTATCGCAAGGTTGTAATTCTCTAACACTAACTGCTTTATCAAAGATAATTTTGACGCTTTGACGAAATTTCGCATATATTTCTTTCATCGCTGTATTAAAATCTTCATCGATATTTGACATCTCTTGTACGATATTTGCAACCGGGCATCCACGACGGAAATCTCGTTGATTGAGGTCGCGTAAACCCTCAAAAAAATGCTTCAAATAATCTCCGTCTCCTCTGGCTATCGCCAAATAACGTGTTCCAAATCGCTCGGCAATTTTCTCTTTGATAGCGCATAATGCCATCTCTTTTTTGTTAGGGAAAAAGTGGTACATTGACCCCTTGTGTACCCCTGCATTGGAGAGAATATTGGCAAGTGCTGCCCCCTGATAGCCATGAGAATAGACTTCTTCGTACGTTGCGTCAATTAATCGTTGTCGTGTATTTTGTTCCATTTTGAAATTATAACACACCGCTTGACTATTTGGTCAAATCGTTTTATAATGCCACTTGACTGATCGGTCAATTATTTAAAAGGGGAGTCAATATGCCTTATGTCAATGTGAAATTGTCTTCTAAAATTGATGCCCACAAAAAGCAAAATATTGCAAATGGGATTATTGATTTTCTTGTTGATATTCTAAAAAAAGAACGCTCACTATCATCACTTCTCATTCAAGAAACAGAGAGTGATTGGTATATAGGATCTGATTTACAAAATAAACAAATTCAAGTCTTTGTAGAAATCAATATTACGGATAATACAAATACAGAGTTCGAAAAATCAGAAATGATTAAATCGACTTTTGATCTACTTGAAAAAGAGCTTGGATCTTTACCATTAGCTACCTACATCATAATTAAAGAACATAAAGCTACTGATTGGGGATATAGTGGAATAACTCCAAAGCAAAGGAAAATAAGCAATAATACCTTTCAAGGTCGTTATGACGGTATGGGCAATAATGGAGCAAAAAGAGCTTTATTGGTTATCGATGTACAAAATGAGTATTTTACGGGAAAACTCCCCGTGTGTTATCCTGAAAACTCCTTGCCGAATGTTCTAAAATCAATTGAAGCAGCCAAGGAACATGACATTCCCGTCATCATGGTGCAGCACACACTGCTCTCACCCGAGGCCAAAGCATTTATAAAAGGGACAGATGGATGGGAATTGCTCGATGAGATGAAATCGGTGAACTACGACTATTACATCGAAAAAAACTTCCCCAGTGCTTTCGTCGGTACCGATCTGGAAACGTGGCTTCGGCAAAACGGGATCGATACGATCGTCATTAGCGGGTATATGACCCAGTTTTGCTGCGATACGACAGCACGATACGCGTATCATCTTGGATTCAATGTCGAATTTTTATCCGATGCTACCGCAACGTTGTCATTTGAAAACAATGCCGGTAAAGTGAACGCGGAAGAGCTACATCGGGCGATCCTTGTCGTACAAGCCGCACGTTTCAGCCGTGTCATGAGTACACAAGAGTGGATTCAGTCTATCGATGCTTAATGGAAACGATATGAATATAGTGTTAAGTTCACTTGAACCAAACGATATTACAATCATCCGCGAATGGAAACCTTATCCGGCAGAGTTTTCCGAGCTTGACTATGCCCTGCGTGAAGGAGGATGGCTTGATGAATTTTATCCCTATCCGAATACACACCTTTTTACGGCAAAATGGGAGAATGAAATTATAGGATTTTCGCTGTTATCAATCCAAGGTGTTGAAACCGAATTTCGTATCGCTCTCAAACCTGATAAAATAGGCAAAGGTTTCGGAAAAACTGTGGCTTTAGCCACCATAACAGAATTTTACAAACTGCATGAGGAAGATTCACTTTATCTCATTGTACGATTGAGCAATACAGTTGCACAAAGCCTCTATAAAAGCATCGGATTTATTCCTGATCAAGAAGTCACCAAAGATATTCAGGGAATTCCAGTGCAATTTTTGAAAATGAAATACACTAAAGGATACATTTGTGGGTAGTCAAAGCGGATCATTAAATGAATATGACAAAGAATTTATAACCGAACAGAAGATATTTTTCATTGCCAGCTGCAGCGGTAAGGAAGTGAACCTCAGTCCTCGCGGATATGACTGCTTTCGTGTCAGCGGAGACAACGAAGCGCTCTTTCTCGATTACGCCGGAAGTGGAAACCGTACCGCGCGCGACATCGAAAATGACGGCGAAGTAACCGTCGTATTTTGTTCATTCGGTCCAAAACCTCAAATCCTCCGCCTCTTTTGCAAAGGGGAATCCATCGATCGAAGCGATGAAGCGTGTCGAAATCTTTTCCCCTCGGATGACTTACGCGGTATTCGACGATTTGTCAAACTCCATATCTACTGTGTGGAACACAGTTGTGGAATGAGTGTTCCGATGTATGAATTCAAAGAGGAGCGAAAAACGATCAAAGCGTGGTGTGCCAGAGATGCTGACAACGGCAAAGTCGATGAGTACATCGCAGATCACGCTATCCCAGTCGATCTAAGCGGATTTAGACATTGGTAAAAGAGTAGAAATCAAGTGTTTTCCGACACAACCAACTATTTCATGCTATTCCCCTTAACCAAACATTTTGTTAGTGTACGAATTTAGTCACTAACGGGTTTTCTGACTATATTGGTTTGGATTTTATTATAAGTAGTGTTTAGGCTAATTTTGCTGGCGTAATTTTCAATATAATTTAATTTGGAAGCAAATTATTTAAGTGCTCTTATTAACTTATCAACAGCATCAATCCGATCACTCTTGCTCATTTTATCGAGATTAATCAATTTCCATTTGACCGAAGGCAATTCAGAAATATTTTCAAATGGTAACAAGCGCCAATCAGGTTCACCTTTTTTTACACCAATTAAAAACTCCCTATGTCGGTCATTCAATTTCGCATGAATTGTTTTGACAAGCTCTTCTCGTGTGGCTACAATCAAATCAAGATCTATCGGCTCTACCGTCATTCCTACAAATTGATCTTCAAAAATTTGTTTCAAATCAATGAAATTCGGACGAAGTAGTTTTGAGATCGGTTGATTACTGCTGATTAAATAAACCATGAACACATCCATCAACGAATCGGTAATTCCCTCATTGTTGAGTAATCCCCGTACGTCAAAAAAATCTCTTGGATGTTGACGGTCTAATGCAGCACAAAGTTTTCCAGCATACAAATCATCAAGATGGACTACTCCTGTTTTTGCAAATCCAAAAAATTCCTCGACTTTAGGGCTAACCCTTCGTTGTGTTATATCCATAACGGTTCCTCTCATTACAGGAGAAGTCTCAATTTTTATTCTTACACCATTTCGTTCTACTTGAAGCTTGGAGAGCTCTTCTTTGGAGCGTTGGTAAATTCGATGAACTTTACTGCCTCGAAGTGTTCGTTCAATATCAACAGCTATGCGTTCAAATGCATTAGCAATATTTTTTAAACTTATGTTACGATCTTCGATCGGCAAATACATCAAATCAATATCGACGGATAACCTTGGCATGTCACGAACAAACATATTAATAGCGGTTCCCCCTTTAAGAGCAAAGCATACTTCTTTATTAATAAAAGGTATTGCTTCCAAAAGCAGCTGTACTTGTTTAAAATAGATGTTTGTATTATCCATGGTTAAATTCCTTTGGCACCGTTATTAAAAAGTTTTTATCGAATACCCCGTCTTTTACTATCTGCAATTTACCTTTTCCCAAATCGATGCCTTCGATTTCAAGATACTCATTCCATGGATGATTGTAATGTCGGGATAAAAATAGAAATAAGCGTTTCACTTTTATACTGTCACATATTTTTAATAGCTCGCTCACCAAGGAGGGACGTAATGTACTTAAGCCTTCAAACAGCTCCGAGACATATTGAAAAGTTATTCCCTCTTTTTCTACTAGATAGAGCACTTCCATTATGGCTCTTTCAGGCGATGAGATGATTAATTCCCAATCTCTTATTCCTGATGGAATTTTTTTTAATCCGCTTTCTCCAAAATATGGCTTTTTATAAAATCGTATTGTTTCAGATAATTGAATATATTTTATCCATGCAGGATGAGTGTCGTTTCCATAAATATAAAGCTGTTTTTTATTTCCCATTGGGAGATAATGGGCATACCCTTGTAAATTTAGGGCAGTGATTCCTCCAACATAAAAAGGAAGATTGGATAATCGTTGCAGTGCTAATACTGCCCCTTTCCACTCTACCCTGCTCTCAGGTTTACTAAAAGCACCATGCCCTATTTTCATAAGCCATCCGTTTTGTACATACTTATATACCAACTGTGGCGAATAACCCTGTTTACTCAGCCAAGAAGATGGTGCAACAACACCTTCGGGTAACAATTCAGATAGTTTTTTTAGTTTATTATCGGTTTGTAAACTCATGGTTGATATTTTAACATATTTTATGAACCAAAGAAAGCAATAGTTATAATTATTTTTATTTGATAAACCAAAAGTTTATAAATATCCATTTATACGAACTATGAATTTATTTATAAATTTGTCAAAAATTACATTCATAAGGATCTCTCCCTCTAATCATTGCATCAATATCTCTCCCGGTTATCGGTCGCATACCTATACCGAACATCTTTAGCCAGCCTTCTTAATAGATTATGCGAACGCCGCCCTGCCCCGACAGCATTTGTCAGTTCTAATATTTTCTTTATTGCTTTGTGTGCGTTTTCATACAATCCTATGAAATACTCTCTGTGAATACCATCGATCCCCTCATAATCATCTTTTACCGTTCGTTTCATCAACCCATCTATATACTCAAAATCAGTCCGTAATCACCTGCCTAACCTTCCAGCCATAGTGAGTACGAAAGGCTGCTTTTGCCTCTTTTGCAATATCAATATTGTAGATAACAACTGCCATACTAAGTGCATTAGAAACAACCTCTAATACCACTGAACGCTCAGGTACTTTTCCAGTAGATTTATGAAAAATATTTACTGCATTTGCAATACCATAATCCATGAACACGTTATACTCTTCTGTGTTCATATTTGAAACATCCACTATCGATAAAATCTGCTCTCTGCGATCTTCAGAAACGTCTGAAATTTCATCCTCTTTTTCCACTGATTCGGATTCAAAATTACCCTTTAAAATCTCTGCTATTTCATCGCTCAAATTAGTAAAATCAGTCACTATTTTTCTCCCTATTTTTTATTCATTCACTTCGGTATCTTCGTAAACGCACCCTATTTGTTCACTTGAAAAAGTCACGCGGTAATAAATCTTAAAATTGTGCAGTGATGGCACTTTTTTCTCATTACTGCGCGCGCAGTGATGGCACTTTTTATGAACGTAAGTGCCTATTCTCCCTTAGTGATGGCACTTTTTAAAAAATATGAAAATTCAAAAAGTGCCATCACTGCTCTTATCACTCGCGCGCGCACGTTGAGAGAAGTTCCGCAAAAATCCATTTTTATCTCCATTGCTTGGTCCACTCATCCGGCAGGCTTCTACACGCATACCTACAACTTGTATTTTCATTGTGCTCCGCTACTTCGTTTTTCAGATTTATTGGCTACTGCTCAATCTCAGCTGTATTCTATCAAGCGAATGTTCCACGATAGCCCCAACTTTTTTCACAACATTGGAAAATCTTTTGAGTACAATCCGAGAATCTAAATTTGAACAAGGAGAATTCTTTGCGATTCATTCAAAATTTCACACACGCTTTTTTCTTTTTGCCCGGAACTTTTTTACACGAGCTTTTGCATTTACTTGCCGCACTCATTTCGATTGCAATAGGGCTTGTGTTTAATCTCGTCTCAAAACCATTTCATATTGGTGCCATTTCTACATTACGAATCACGTCGTTCAATATTCTCCCTAACTTCAAAACGGGGGTATACGGTTCGGTTGCGTATGAAGGGGGTGGTTCGTTTACCCATATCTTTGTCTCATCGGCACCAAAGCTTGCATGGATATTTCTGTATCTCTTTTTGCAATCGTATGGTTTTTTGCATATCGCTAATGAATCTGTCGTAGGTGAACAAACTTTGACGTTCCAATGGGGGCATCTTGGTACAGCACAATTGTTGATTGGAATTTATGCATCATTACAATTACTTTGGGCAGGAACATTATCACGCCAAGATTGGCATAATATTTTTAGTGCTTTTGGAAATATCTTTGCGATTGCTTTGATGATTGCAGTAATTGTCTATATGGCCATGTCAATATCTGGAACTCCACTGAACTAGCAGGCTCATTGATTGAAAATGGCTCTGAAAAATACCATTCAGATCATCATCTTGCTGCCACAATACAGCATGAAGGTGGAGCGCGAATTGAGGGGAAGCTTACACTATCACCGGAACCGAAAAAGGAGTACTGTTTACCAAAGAGAAGGGTGGGAAAGAAGGAGACGTACTAGTATCTGCTAATACTTACAACTGTCTTTTACACCACTTTAAAACAAACAAATGCTTTAAAATCGATGTTATATTAATTTGCTTTTGTCGTAGCTGGCAACAAAAACACAGGAGCCTCTTTGTGCACCTCATCGAGAATACATTCTTCAGTCGGGGATTTTAAAAATTGTCCATTACAGTAATAGTCTATAGGAAATAGTTCATACTTAGTTGGTGAGCCTTTAATACTTGGATCGTTCAAAGTTTCCTCTATGTCCCATACTAAATAATCCGCTGAGCGCTCATTAGTATAAGTAACACTAATTGACACCTTTGGATCTCTTGAGCTATCCCAACAATTTGGTCGTTTTTTTCCAAACAACTCCTGATTACAATATCCAATAACCTCATCTGCATTAGTGATAGGTGAACCCATAAAATTATTTAATGCGAACACTCCTGTCATACTACCATGATCTGTCCCCATCACAAAATATTTATACCCCCGCTTTTTACCCTCAAGAGCAGCAGCAGCAATGGTTTGACGAATATCAAAATCAGAATTCCCATTTTTATTATAAAAACTATAATAATGATCATATTTACTGTACTTTTTTGCATATGCTGGATGCATTTCGGAGATTTCAATATCCTTTGTTCCGCATCCTGTTAATATTAGGATCGCAAATATCGATGACATAAATATTTTTATTACTGAATTCATTTGTTTCCCCCTAGCATAGCAACAATTTTATCTGCCGTCAACTTTGAGAGCACCTCTATTGCCTCATCCACACTAATAACGCTCCCATCCTTCAGCATGGCAAATATGCGTGTTCGTTCACCGTTAATCACAACATCACTTATCATGATATGTTTGTCAGATGAAGTCCATAAATTGTCAATCCCATTTCCAATCATCCCCAGTCCTACATTAATAAGCCCCACCGTCACCATATTTCCAACCCCTTGTGCAAGAGTAGAATATGTGCCTTGCGAGCCAGCTTGAGACACACCATTAAGAAACGTTTTTTTTGCAGACCCTGAGAGGTTTTCATTAGGCTTGGATGCAAGTATGGTTTGATTAGCGTCTTGAGGCGGTTCCCACTTGCTGAGCGGTGATGGAGTAAGGGCATCCCAATATTTTACTCCCATTTTTTTCATAGATGCAAAACGGACAGGGACTATTTCAATATCAACTGTAGCCTTATTATCAATCTGAATTCCTTTATTGTGAAGTGCTTTTAACATGGAATCCTCAAAGTCCTTTTTGAGCATATCATGCATCACGTAAGTGACTTTTACCGATTTTGGCTTTCCTATTTTTATCTCTTTTGATGCTTTGGCAAATGCCATATCATATCCCGCATTTAGGATCGATGTGGTTATTAATAACACCGATACAAATTTTGTCATGACTCTTTTTTCTCCCGTTGTTTTTAAATTATATACTACATTCCACTGATTGTTCCAGACATACGTTCTAGCATCTCAGACACTTATGTATCTTCAAATCGTTGAGGGTATTGTTCAAGATTCATGCAATGGAATTTGTATTGATATGACTCTTTCATATCTTATGTATGTGATAAAATTATAATATTGATATAAATTATTTTATTTTTTAATCAAATTTATTCAGACATTCCATTGAATTTTCTTCTTTTTGAAGAAGTTCTTGACTAAGCTTTATTGAGTTTTCCATTTCTTTAATATCTCTTTTAAATTGTTCACTATTCGGAGCAATCCATTCGCCATAAATTTGACGATTTTTTTTGTTTACAATAAACATCTTCATTGGCTTTACAATTAATGAATGTGATATATCAACATCTGAATTTACTACACCTCGATTCACCTGAGTGTTATATGGTTCAGTTCGAATTAGCTGGCTACTCAAGTCAGAAGTAATAATCATTCTTAATTTTAAAAAATCTTTTTCAAATAAATAAGTTTTTTTATCCATTGGAATTGAAGCTTTAAAAAGTTTTCCAATAATTGGCAATGGTGTTCGTTGTTCTTTGTTGTACAGTATAGCGATTGCATTGTATTCATGATAACTATAAAATACCTTAAAGCCAGCCTGACTAAAGCCTTCCAATTTTGGAGCTTGATTGTTGATATTTTCTACTTTCTCTACTGTTGCCAAAATGGCATTTCCGTCAATAACTTGAATTGGAATATTAACCCAAGCCAAGGATGTTGAGTCATCATAACTTAAAAAATCTGTTAAATTTATATCTAATACAACTCGTTCTCCTGCAAGAACCTCATTTTTATACTTAAGTTTTTTATCATACTCTTTTGGGGTTTTTGAAAGATCTGGTTTTGTTGAATAAAAAAAATCTTTTGCTGATATTCCATCCACATCTACATATTTTTCTGCCTCTATTGTTTCATTTGTTGTCAACTTTTGAAATTCTAAATTTAGCTTATTGTATTTTGCTCGTTCTTCTTCTAGTATTGATTTATAATGATTTACCATCCATTTTAGGTCATTCTTAATCAATAAAATAAAGTTTCTTTTATTTTCAGGCAATTTATTTTTCTCTAAATCTAACTTATATCTATAAAGATTTTGATTTACACATGCTTTTTCTTCAGGAGTTTTAAAATATTTTTCTTTTAAAGATTCACTTATTGCAAACCTTTCACTATCGTTGACACCTACTAGATTGGCACAACCCGATAAAATAACTATGGCTGCTGCCACCCCAATTAAACTTAATCTCTTCATCAAACTTCTCCTAAGTTAAGCTATCTATTAAATGTGTCTAAATTATAACTGCCCTTTTCTTTTTACTCACTTAATAGTGATTGTTATTAGATGGTCAATTTAATTAAAATCAATCATCTTATAGTGAGCGATGGTTGATATGTCCAAAGAAGAACATTTGGTTGTTAAAGCGTATTATGATGCCTTAACACAGCATGTCAAAACATTACGTAAAGAGCGTAAAATTAGTCAGCTTAAACTGGCTAATATTCTTGGCCACAACTCCACTTCGTTTGTTGCGCGTATTGAGCTTCGTCAAAACCAAGCCAATTACAATCTTGCCCATTTGGTGATCTTAGCCAAAGAGTGGAATCTTGGAATCCACGAGATGCTCCCACCCCTATAGACCTAAACCTACAGTCTGATATTACTACTTCATTGCGTTATGCTCCTTGTTCATCAGCGTGTAATTCTTTCCTATCACGAATACGTTTTTCATTTCTCTATCAAATTACACCTCCAAGAACAATACCCCTTATTATGCTTCGCCTTTACCCATTGCTCATAGGCAGATGTGGCTTGATGGGCATCATTGTACAGCTCGCAAATCACCCCAGTTGGTTTAAGCCGAAGGGTTGAACCATAGGTCCGTATCAACAGCCACTCCCCAAACAGATTGGGGATCAGTTCCAAGGTGTAGTAGCGCATCCTCCCCTTAACGCTGCGTGTCATGATCATCTTCATCGATCTGCTCCACTGACTTTGGATGGGTGTGTAGATCCTTATTGGATTCATCCTTTTGGTGGCGACGTTTATCCATTCGTGCAAACATCCAAGCCATCCATCCAAACAGAGCAACCAAAGAGAAGACACCTATGATAATCTGTACCGATAGCGGTATACAGTGCGGCTCACTTTTGCCAATAATCTCACAATGATCATTAAGGAGATCGATACCTCTGCTACCTTTGAAGAGATATTCCCCTTTATGTTCCCACCCTTGGCTTTGAGATAGTAGCAACGGATTAGCATTATCCTCTTTGCAGATAATCTCTCCACCTCTATCAAAGTGATCTCCATAAAAGCTCACCCTATCGTTTCGACTACAAATATCATCACCCCACACCATCACTACCACTAAAAACAATCCGATCAACGGCATGAGCATCTCTTTAAGAAAGGTGAATACGAGCACCCCCATCAAAAATATCAATCCAACTATAGCCACCATATCCATATCAAAGTGATTCATTTTTATTCTCCTCTTTACGATTTTTTAACTCGTTTATGCATTCACGGCTTTGTTTGACTATTGCTGTGAAACTAAATACCATGGCTGCTGCCATACATAGGAAACTTCCCACCAATACCCATTTCATCCCCATGCTCCATCCTGCATACACCATCAAACCCACCGACACGATCCCTATCCAGACGATTTGCTTGCGATGGCTCAATGTGACAAGAACCATCAGCATACTCAGCACCCAGTAGAGTGCACTCAGTTGAATGATTTCATTGTGAATTAATGACACATACTCCCTTTATCGTGAAATAAATAAACAAATGTTTATATTTAAAGCTATTATATACTTATATATAAACAATGTCAACGGTAAATATACTTATATGATTATATTAAAGCATTATTTATTACTTATATGTAAATTTATGGCATTTTGCAAAGTAGTCAGTATAGCGGGATGCTATTTTTAATAAGTAAACATTTGATTATCTATATTTATATTTAGTAAACATATAAGATAATCATACCTCCATAGTAAACATTTGAGGTGATTTAGATAGAATTTTACAAACAAATAAGTATTAGAGAACCTATGGACAAACACGCATTCAATATTTTACTCAAAACTGCCGGACTCAGTAAAAAAGAGTTTGCCGAGATATTAGGGACAACCGGCGGTACGATTTCAAACTGGGGGAATGAAGATAGAGAGATCCCCTATTGGGTTGAGTCGTGGTTAGCTCTCTATATTGAAAATCAACACTGCAAAAAAATCAAAGAGGCTATTAAAGAGAGCGGTGTATGTGAAGTAATGGACAAAAAATCCAAGTGAATTATTTAACCTTCGAATCGTTTATCTCAATTCCTGTACTGATTGTCTTCTATTACATCGGAGCACTTATATTCCCTCTCATCCTTTGGGTTAAACGTAACTGGGTCATAAAACTCACTGACGCACTAACGCAAACTTTCCCCATTACAGCCTCAAGACTCATTCTTGGTTTCATTATTTTATTACTCGGGTTTGAAATTATGTGGCGTATGCTGTTTGAGATGTTAATCGGCTATTTTCAGATGAGAGAGTACTTATATCATTTGGCAGGTTAATGAGCTAATATAGATTACAAATTATTTACTATTTTATTGAGTATTTCACCTTATAGAGTATTTTCTTAAAATCCCCGAAACCTTTTAGGGACCATTGCCCCCTCCCCTATTCTAAGCGCTTCGTTGATTTCATCAATCATTCTTGAGGTGTTTTTAGGAAGCGTTCCTGAGAGATGCAGCGCATTGGAAGCGTGGTTTGAGCGGAAGATAATCTTTTGCGGCGGGTTTAACTCTGAGAGTAGATGTCTCTGTTCTTGTAGGATCTGGTGGTCATTTAATGGGGTGAAGGCATTAAATGACCTACGAAATCTCTCAACACTCCCCTCTTCCAACCCTAGCTGCAAAGTAGATAGATAGGTCATCGGTGCGGCATTGATGAGTTTGATAGTATCGCGGATATGCTCATGAGTATGCTCTAATCCCCCAAGTCCAAGTATCACGGTAGAGGATATTTTTATACCTGCTTCGTGGGCTTTGGTGAGTGCTTCAATCATTTTAGAGGAATTAACCCCTTTATCGATTTTCTCTAAAAGTTCATCATTACCGGTTTCGATCCCAAAGTAACCCAGACTCAGCCCCCCTGCCCTTAGAAATTTCAGTTCATCAACACTTTTTTCCAAAAAGTTCTGCGCCGTCGTATACAACGAAACACGACTAAGACGAGAAAACGCCTCTTTGAGTAAACGTAACAACTTTGCGAGATGTTCAATGAAAAGTGATAGTGCGTCACCATCGGCTAAAAATACCTTATTGGCATCTGGATAGCGATAAGAGAGGATACCTATCTCCTCTTTAAGTTCTTCGATCGGACGAATCGTAAAACGTTTGCTCTTATACATACTGCAATAGGTGCATCGGTTGTGAGAACAGCCGAATGTCGCTTGAAGGATTATGTTGTCAGCTTCGGCTGGGGGACGATAAAGTGGGAATGAATAGTTAATCATGGCAAGATTGTTACGTTTCATTGCTTGAGAGAGGCTTTTATAATCATATTATTCTTTATAATTGTTCTAGATGTGCCTATTTTGTGGGATTTGCGCTACAGCCATGCTATAATCCCACCCAAATTTATCTCCAAAGGAACCCCATGAATAAAGCTCAATTTGTTGAACTGGTTCAAAAACACGGTGAGTATTCATCTAAAGCAGCAGCAGATGCAGCAATTGATGCCGTTACATCAGCGATTACAGAAGCTCTCTCACAAAAAGAAGATGTAGCACTTCCTGGATTTGGAATCTTTAAAACTGCTACTCAAGCCGCTAAAGAAGGTAAAGTTCCTGGTACAGACAAAACCTACAGCAAGCCCGCTACTACGGTTGCAAAGTTCACTGCAAGTTCAGTTCTTAAAGAGAAAGTAGCTGGGAAGTAATTCCCGCTGCATCTCCCCACTTTGTAGACCTCCTATTCTTTTCTAAAACACATATTCAGTCCATCATCAACGAAATCATTTTTTTATATATACAAGATGTAAATTTGATTAATCAATTTTTTTCGTTGGCAATCGTAACAATTTAGCGAATATATTATTGACAAAGTTGTTACGTTTACTAAATAACGTAACAAACGTGCGCTATTTTTCAGTATAACCACAGCATATAGACTAATTTTGTAATTTCGTGCCCTTTAGTAGCTGTTATATGTGGGTAAGTTGGATAATTATTGACACGAATGTTACATTAAAGCATTAACGTAACAACATTGCGGACAAAATATACGCAAAGTTGTTACACACAGTAGTAGTCTGACGCTATTGTCTTTTTAACTGACATGATTGTTACGTTTAAGCGCTATTTGCTTTCGTTTTACTGGCATAGCACTACTTCAATGACGCATAAGTGTTACGTTTTATTGGCAAAATTGTTACTCTAAAACCGCTTTAAAGTCCTTTAAATACGATGTTTCGGGGATTTCACCTAACTAATAAAATTTGTAACTATTTTTAAACTATTAAAAAATAAAAAACATTTAAATCCATTTTATTGATGAATTTGTTACCAATCAGACTTTGCTGTATCATATCCAAAGCCTTATTGTTTCAAATACACCGCAGTATTGTTACGTTTAGCTAAAAAACTTGTTTCGTTTATGGAACATAGTTTGCTTAATGAATAAAAAATCTTTGTGAGGACTGTTTTTAATGGCTGATGAGAAAGTGATCATATTTCGAAAAAATGAGAAAGATGAATATTTCCGTAAATCTACCGAATTTGCAAGTGCCGATGTCGTATTACGTGATGATGCTAAAAATTCCGGCTCTGTAGAAAGATTAAGTGCCACAATTCTCAAGGGGGTACAAGATCAATTATTTGATATGGCTCGTCAAAAGCAGATTGAATCATCCTCTAAACAACTTACAGCTTCATTGTGTACAGAGTATAAAGATATCTATATTGAAAATTATATTAAAGACGTTCGCAAAAAAGATAAATCAAAACCGCTTGATCGTCTTAGTGATGAAGCTGAAAAAAGTTATGAGCTTAAAAAAAAGAGTATAGATCGTTTAGCAGAGAAAGAAGCATGGAGAATAACGATCAAAGAATCGGTTGCAGACAATGAACTTATGTTCAAATTTGATGCTAAAAGTATATTTGATTATGCAAAAGTTCATGGTGGCGGGCATAAAGATAGACTTTATCAGGATGTTAAGAAAATTCAACAGCGATTTAATAATTGGTCAGAAAAAAAGTTTGATACAAAATCAGGAAAAATAGTAGATAAAGAAGTTACCGGTGTTTTATTCCCCTACTCCGAGTATTCTCACGGTGACAATGCCGCAATTGAAATTAAACTCGAAAAAGAGATGCTTTCAATGGTTCTCTTTTTAAATAAAAATTTCTTGAAATATCATCTTGATTCCTATCTTAAAGTAGAAACACCTAACGCGACACGCCTTTATGAATTGCTGGTAGATTATATTTCAGGCAATATTTTTGTATCAGGAAGAGACTTAACATTTGAATACCTGCAAAAGAAATTTAATACCAATTACAAACTCTTTCGTCTCTTTTTACAACGTCTTATGACGCCTTCGTTGGATAAAATTAACAGCGAGTTAGGGACAACGATTTCATGGGAAGTCGATAAGAAAAAAGGTCGCTCTATTGATACGATCAAATTCGTTATCAGTACACACGATAAAAAAATTCTACAAGGGATTAGAGACGAAGATATAGACGATTTCATACTTTATTCATTTGAATACTACTGTGCCCTACTCTCTCTTGGCTCTCAGCGTGCTCAAGGGGGATTAAAAGCGTTATATGAGAAAGTCAGAGGGATGATTAATGACGGTAGTTTTAATTATCTCAATAAAACAAAAGAAGAGATGATAAAAGAGCATCTTCAAAATCTCGAAGATGCTGAAGAACTTGAAGGTCTTATAGAGAGAGATGAAACATTAGCAGAAAAATATTTCTATGACCGAAAATACATGAATATTATGGAGCGCGATGAGACATCGTTTGTTGGATCAAATGCAATTGAATCACTTGAGTTCATTCGTAGTAGCTATTTAATTCCAAGAGGATTTTTAGGTCCTACCCTCTCATTTTTTACTTCACATGAAGAAGAAAAAGATCTCATCGCCTCTATATTGCCAATCTCGTTTAAGCTAACCGAAAAAAGATCTATCGTTATTGCTGAAAATAATTTTGATTCAATGAAAACAACTATTGAACCGTATTTGACATCAACCGAACGCTTTTTGTTTGATTCTCCTGAACATAAAGAGAGATTTTGTAAAGTATTTGGGATTGAGTATTTTGATAATCTCTCCCCTGCCCTAGAAGCAGATGTCGTATCTGAAATCCATGCAGATAATATATCGACCTTACAACCTATGCAAATAAATCTGTTTGAAAAGCTCGAAAACATTATGAACGTAATTGGGAATCGATCGATTGCTAAAAATAAAGAAAAATGGACGAGTGCAGTAGATGATTTGGTTGAAGAATACGGAGAAGCTGCCGTTGGAAATGTAATAAAATTTTTAACGAGTGGTAATGATAGCGCCCTATTCTGGCTAAAAAATATTACAACTCCTACAAAGTTTATTAAGCACTTTGAACAAATTGAACAAGTTTGTAATGTTGAACATGTGAGTCTATTGCAAAAAATAAAAGCTGATCCAGAAATAAAAGTTTTGATGAGTATGATGCAAAATCGTGGAGAGTCTGAAGAAGCTATTACCCATGAAGTTAATTCGTTTGTTTCAAAAAAGATTGAATCAGGTGTTTATGAAGCACAATCGAAAGAAGCCCCTTGGCAAACAGAAAAAAGAATCAAACGAGAATCCAATATAGAATTATTAGCCGAAATGCAAAATGCGGGCTATAGTAATATATTTGATTATTTAAAAAACATGGAAAAATAGTAATTATCCATCCGGATGGATAATTATAAATTCGATAGAATATTTATATCAATATTCCACTATGCTTAGTTTTTATGCTATACTTTTTCAAATAGTAATAAAATCATTTATCCATCCGGATGGATAAAAATTGAAGGGACGATATGGGTTCAGTAGTTTCAATTGTAAATCAAAAAGGTGGTGTTGGAAAAACGACAACGGCACAGGCATTAGCACGAGAGTTTGCCAAAACCAAAAAAGTGCTACTTATTGACTTTGATGGGCAAGCAACATTGACTGAGCTAATGGATCTTAACAACCATTTTGATAATGAATTTATTAAAGAGTATATGTCCACAGAAAGTATCGTAAAAATCTTTGAACGCGCTTCTATTGAGCCGTTGGATATTACTGGCATTTTAAAAGATGAAAATGGGAAATCAATTGTAGCTATTAAAGAGCTTCATTTTATTCCCTCGCCCGGCAATTCAATCGTTGCAGCTGCTGAGAGTGTGAGCGGTGGTAAAGATATGCTTTTAAATAAGTATCTTCAAAAAGTTAAAGATGATTATGATTATGTCATTATTGATGCATTACCATCTGTTTCAACGCTGTTTAGAAATGTTTTGCTTGCATCGGATGCGTTGATCGTTGCCATACAAACCAAAACAAACGCCATTGCCGGAGCCAATGGGTTCTTACAAGTTCTTAATGATGTACTTGAAGACTATGATAAAAACTACAATCATCTTTTTATCTTGCCGACAATGTACAATAAACAGCGCCGTGATGATAAAGAGACTTTGGCAGAGATTATGGGTAGTTATATGACTTCGTTAAAAACATATGCATCGATCGGAAAAATCCCTACGACCCTTTTGGAAGAGATACCCGATCGCACCGTATTCTCAAATGCTCAATCAGTCCGCTATTTTTTGCAAGATTATATTGAAGGGTTTGATACAGGAAAGAGAGATATTCTTCTTTTACTGGAAAATATTGCAAAAGTGATCACCAATAAACTGGAAGTAGGGGGCAAATAAGATGGCAAAACTACCTGCACGTAAAAATATATCGGCTGAAACGGCTACAAAAAGAATTGAAGAAGCCCAAGCGTTACGCCAAAGTATCTCTGAGAGCATCGAAAATAAAACAAGTAACACGATTGAGGTCGCTATTGCATCGATTGCATCCCCAAAATTCCATGACCGCCGATGGCATGACAAAATGGCGATTGTTGAACTCTCAAAATCGATTGAAGCCGTTGGGCTCATCTATCCGGTTGTTTTACGTAGAATAGGGGAGGGGCTTGAACGGATTATCGGATACCGCCGTATCGAAGCCTATAAAATACTCGGTAAAGAAACTATTCCTGCAATCATTTTGGAAAATGTCGATGATGATATGGCAATTTTGCTTATGGCTACTGAGAATATGCAAAGGGAAGACATCAGTGTTTATGATGAAACACTCGCTTTGATTGATTACCTCAAAGTCGCAATAAACGAGACTGGGGAGGGTGTTGAGAAACTTCTCGTCCGATTTAAAAATCACAATGCTGGATCGGTACAATTGAGTGACGATGAGAAAGAAAAACGTCTCCAAATGAATGAGGTTCTCAAAAAAACCGGTAAGATTGACATAAGTGGCTTATTAAACCGTCTTACAATGCTCTCTATGCATCCGTTAATCAAAGAAGCACTCAGTGCCAGTAGACTCTCTTTTTCAAACGCACAGGTACTTCAAAAGCTCTCTAAGAACGAAGTAGCACTCAAAGCCGTGATGAACAGAGTCATTGATGAGAATATGAGTAAGCGTGAAGCAATGAAGCTGGTTACTGAGCATAAAGAAGAAAAAGTCGGCAAAGTAGGGGAGGGTGATATAGTGTCAAGATTAAAAACCCTCAGTAAAACAAGCACAAAACAAGTCGCGAAACTCACTAAAGCTGACCAAGATAAGTTGATGGATTATTTTACAAAAATTGATGAGATTTTAAAAAGAAAATAGGGTAGGGCGGTCATTATTATCCAGTTAAATGCTCTAACCTATAGCAGTAGAACTTTTTTTAGACTCCTTAGAGACGTGAACGAATAATAATCAGCCCACGATTCAAAAAAGGGTGTTGTGAGTCATAGAGCTGTGTTATCATAGCGATAATAAACCATCCATAAGAGAGGAACGTCATGCAACAACCTTTTATGGCTTATGAGAACGAGACCGATGGATTCACTACCGGTAATCTGAGCATCACAAACGGAATCGAGATGATCACCATCGAGGGATCTTTGAATATCACCAAAGACAAAGAGGGATTAGAAGCTGCATTGAAGCTCAAACGAGTAGTAGACGCCGCTATCGAAGCGCTCAAACGTGATCGTAATCTCCCTGATTCGCTCGGTCATTAAGATGAGAATACAATATGGAAGCGTTAAAACTTTATCCGCACGTTAAAACCGAAGCTGCCAAAGGGCGTACCTATGGCGAATGTGTTATGGATGAGATATTTAGCATTCAGATGATCGATGGAGAGTTTCGTACTACGCTTCATATCAAAGAGAAACCAAAACGGCTTAGCCGTGAGGATGCGTTAATCTATTACACCCAAAAGCTTCGAAGTTTTTGGGCTAACTCCAAAAAATAGTCAACCTTATTTAAAACGTTTGACGTATCCATGGCAATAGGGTGCTTTATGATGTTTAGCATAGTAGTCTTGATGATATTCTTCGGCGGGATAAAAAGGTCCGGTTGGAACTATTTTCGTAGCAACATCGTACCCATAAGAGCGTAGCTGTTGAATGAGTGATAATGCGATACGGCGTTGGGTTTCATCACCGACAAAGATGGCTGAATGGTACCTCTCCCCAATATCGGGTCCTTGCCCGTCACGTTGTGTAGGATCATGAATCTCAAAAAACGCTTTGGTGAGGGTTTCATAGCTGATCAATGAAGGATCATAGGTAACCTCGACAGTTTCAAGATGTCCGGTACCTCCTTGAACAACTTCATAATAAGTGGGATTTTTGACTTTCCCACCCATAAAGCCTGAATGTACCTCTTTTACCCCTCTCAGTTTTTCGAGATAATACTCCACTCCCCAAAAACACCCACCTGCATAATAGGCCTTAGTAAGAGGAGAAGCATAAGTGAAGCTGACCAACCACACAACAATCCATAAAATTCTCATCACATCTCCTCAATACCAAAAAAATAAATACCATTATGCACATAAAACGGCAATAGTTATCTTTACATTTTATGAAGGTGAAAAACATAAGTTTTGATTTTAGCTACAATACAATTCATTTTAAAGAATGGGAGTAGATCATGTCAGAGGTCGTTAATATCATCTCCTGGAACGTCAACGGTATTCGCGCTGTAGAGCAAAAGGGTGCATTTGATTGGCTTGAAACCCATCAGCCCGATATCCTCTGCCTCCAAGAGATCAAAGCCACTCCCGATCAGATCCCTGACAACCTCTTTCAAGATCGATACCACTATATGAGTGTCAACAGTGCCGCTAAAAAAGGGTATTCGGGAACCTTGATCGCTTCAGTGATAGAACCGACTAAAACTCATACCCGACCCGATATCGATATTCTGGATGAGGGGAGAATCGTCGAACACCATTATGGGGATATTGTCCTCTTTAACGTCTATTTCCCCAACGGTCAAAAAGATGAAGAGCGGCTCACCTATAAACTCAGTTTTTACGATAATTTTCTAGATCATTGTCAGAAACTCCGCTCCGAGGGGAAAAAGATTATCATCTGCGGAGACGTCAACACCGCCCACCGTGAAATCGATCTCAAAAACCCTAAATCGAATGAAAAAACATCAGGATTCTTGCCCATCGAGCGAGAATGGATCGATAAGCTCATCGAGTGTGGATACATCGATACGTTTCGTCAAATTCACGGAGATAAAAAAGATCAGTACAGCTGGTGGTCATACCGCTTTAGCGCCCGAGCTAAAAACGTCGGATGGCGGATCGATT
The DNA here is from genome assembly GCF_028710345.1 of Sulfuricurvum sp. NCBI lineage: Bacteria > Pseudomonadati > Campylobacterota > Epsilonproteobacteria > Campylobacterales > Sulfurimonadaceae > Sulfuricurvum > Sulfuricurvum sp. The sequence continues at coordinate 52,455 of NZ_JAQTUH010000009.1, forward strand.
ATTTCTTTATCTCTGATGATCTGATCGATGCGCTTGAAGATGCGTTTATCCTTCAGGAGATTGAGGGTTCGGATCATTGTCCGGTGGGGATCAGGATAAGGGTGTGAACAGGCTAATTGTTTGTTAAAAGCCATTTCCAAAGTGGTATAAACATCACGACTTTCTCACCGATATTCATGGAGCCTTCACGCTCTTTGGTAATGAGAATACTTTTGTTCACACCGATAAACTCCATCCCCTCAGAGAGCGAGTTGATCTCACGCTCAAAGGTGTCGGGATTGCTGATATCCACACTCACATTGATGAGTTGTTTAACGCCGTCTATGACACAGTAAAAATCGATCTCCTGACGCTCTTTCACGTAATAGACTTCATTTGTTTTAGAACGAAGTGCCAAGAATACTAGATTTTCATAGAGCTTGGAATAATCGGGTGAAAAAGATGCATCATAGACGGCACGAAGACCGTTATCGATCGCATAGATTTTTTTCGGATTGCGTTGCTCTTCGCGTACCGAACTTCTAAAAATCGGAACACTAAAGATGGCATACGCCTCTTCCAAATAGCCGAAATAATCAAATAGTGTCTCTTTGCCCAGTTTAAAGCCATTGGATTTAAAATCATTGTAGAGCTTGGTAATACTTACCGAGGTCGCCATATTGACGAAAGCGTATTTTATGAGATGTTTCAGCAGAGCGGTATTGGTAATTCCGTAGCGTTCAATAAGGTCTTTGTAAACGATCAGATTGACATAATCGCTGAGAATCCTTTTTTGGATCGTTGTATCTTGATCAATCGTTTCGGGAAAGCCTCCGCAGAGTAGATACTCCTCGAAATGGTGTTTGATAAAGCTGAGCGATTTGGAAGAGTCGAGATTGATCGTGATGTTTTTAAAACGGAGATACTCTTTAAACGAAAACGGGAATATCTCATAGGTAAGCGTTCTACCGCGCAGGGATGTGGCTATTTCACTGCTGAGAAGTTTGGAAGAGGATCCGGTTATGATGATTTGAACATTCAACGTATCGTAAATACGACGGATAAAAGATTCCCACTGAGGGATGTTTTGCACTTCATCGACAAAGAGATAGATTTTTTCATCCCTTTTCTGGGGATAAAGCTCGTAATATCCTTCAACAAGATCGTCTAAATCACCAATCGTGGTGCCAAGTAACCGATCATCTTCAAAATTTACATAGACGATATTCTTAGAATCCACGCTTGCACGGAGCTCTTCGATCATCTTATAAAGAATCGAGGTTTTTCCACAGCGGCGTACCCCTATGAGGGTAATGATTTTATCGCTGAATAGGGGGATATCAATATCACGTTTGATGGTTTGGCGTAGAGGGCGCTCTTGAAAATCGGTGATAATGCGGCGAAATACATCTCTCATATTTTATCCTTTAGTATAAAACCTATTTTATATAGTTTTGTACTTATTGTCAAGTATAAAAATTGATTTCTACAAAATTATTAAAAACTTGGTATTTTCATTTTTTAGTTGAAGTGAGGATATTTCTAGAGATATAGAGGTTTCGGAAAGCGGCATTGAGTTTGAGGGCAAACACCTGTGTCCGTTTTTGGAGACGACGAAATGCCGGAGAGGAGAGAATCCGTCCACGGTCGCTTTCGATGGAATATTCCAGATCGTTAAAGGGGTAAAGTTGACGGTGAAGTGTGAGTTTGGTACGGTAATCGATCATAATGTAATAACCTCTCTGAGTTTTTTGCGTAATTTGGTCTCTTCTTCACTGCCATCAGTTGAAAATCGTATGATAGGGATACTGTATTTGTCTAAAATACGATCTTTTAAAGCATCTCTTTCTAATTGCACAGGATTATTCGTGTGAAATGCAAAACCATCCACCTCAATTGCTAAAACCGGTTGCTTGCTGATTTTATTGTGGATAAGAAAGTCTATATGTGATGATGCTTTGACAAATGCCAATTCGTCTGCGTTTAGGATACTTGTATCTTTGATGAGCTTATTTAGTGGATAGTTTATATTATAAGCCAGATTTGAATATTGCTCAAGATCGAGCACTTTTTCAATGATAACATTCATTAAATTTTCAGATTGATAATTTGAAACTTTTTTAATTTTACCCAGGAATCTTTTTAAATAGGGGGCATAGTCTTGATATAACAAGTCAAAAATGGAATAAATTTTACTGTCAGCAATTTCGAAGTTGTTATATCGAATATAGTTCACCAAATCTTTCATATTTTTATTTTTTTCACGATCGGATACCACAATATAAAGTTGTTCTTTTGCCCTTGACACAGCGACATTAAGTAAGTTTGGATCATCTGCAAACTCATTTTCCTCATCTACGACGGTTGTAATGATTATGATGTCTTTTTCTCGACCTTGGTATTTATGTACTGTATCGATTTCAATGCTTAACTCTTGGGTGATTTCACTTGATAACTTATTTACTTGATCTCGAAAAGGTGAAATCACTCCTAAACTTTTTGTGCTTAAACGCGGCAAAATTTCATTTTTAATTACATCAATTTGGCGCTGATTTGACTTACCTCTTGCATGATTACCCTCTGCGGTATTCACCAAAATCAAGGGTGCTCCAGCATCTCCTTCTTTTGATAAGATAACCAATTCATCATGGTAAAATTTTTTATTACAAAAATCAATAATCTTAGGATGACATCTGTAGTGCTCTTTTAGTAATGTCTTAGGTGCATCGTCAAAGACTTTCAGTGCAGAAGCAAGTAGACTGTTTTTATAATGATATGATGTGGCTAACGCATAATCTTTAAAGGTATCATCAACGACATTTTCAATATCTTTACCAACAATATGTGGTAGTTGTTTTAGATCACCTACGATTACAACATTTTTTGCACAAGATAATGCAAGACCGCCGGCAATAACATCTACTTGAGATGCCTCATCAATAATCAAGTAATCGTATAAAAAGTTCTCTTGTGTGCAGTTTCGCAATGAATGTGTTGTGCTTAAAACAACGGGGTATTCTCTTGTGAAGTCTTCGAAATTTTTCCACAAAGCATCTTTCTCAAATTGTTGCTTTTTTTCAGTCAGGTTGTATTTTTTTGATAAATGTAGTTCCAACAATGCCATTGAATCAGTTGTATATGCTTTTAGTATCGTCTCGAAATTTTCATCTTTCAAAAGATTTTTCAGAGTAAAAATAGTTTCTATCAGTTTTTTTTCTTTAATTTCATAAAAGCATTTTTGCAGGACAAGAATAATCTCGTCCAACGGGTATTGGTATAGGCTAAAAGAGAAAATCTTATATTTGAAAAGCGCTTTTATTTTAAAGAAAAAAGTTATTTTTTTATCATGTAACACCAAAGACTCAAGCTCAGCCCAAAGTGATAGTGTATTGTCTAAACTTTGTTTGGAAAAAAAATCTTCATGACTACCTATATCTATTGCTCTAGCAGCAAACATATTCATGAAATGTCTTTTCTCGATTTTTAATGCTTCTAATTCTTGTGATGCTTTTGCCAAATCGTTGTTAGCTTGTAGCATCTCTTTAAGATGAACAATATTTTTCTCTAATGAATCACGATTATTGAGAAAATCATTATCTGGCATATTACAAACTTGAGGATATGTTTCTTGTTGATTGGCAAAAAATTCTTCTTGGTTTTTCTTATTTCCCAACATCGCCGCAAAGAAAGATAGATTGAGTGCATCGAGTTTATCGTACACATTTTCAATTGCAGCATTGTTATTTGAAACTACGGCAACCGTATTGTCATTCACTAATAGATTCGCGATGATGTTTAAGATGGTTTGTGTTTTTCCAGTACCAGGAGGACCCTCGATAATACTTACTTGGTGTGTCAGCGCATTTGCAACGGCAACTTCTTGACTCAAATTTAACCCAAAAGGAAAAATCATTATTTTTGGCTTCTGATATTTTTTGATCACGTCAGGGTTTAGGTATTTTGCAAGCACACTCTCTTCACTTAGATACGACATCTTTTCGTACTGTTTATCTAAGAAGTCATTTTCTTCGCTTTTTAAGCTCTTAGCCAAAGCTTTTAGATAATCAAACGTATTTTTGGCATTTTTTTGAATGAGTACATTATGTTCAATCCGTAAATCATCTTTACTGTACGCGGATATTTTTCCATTACCATAAAATATTTTTAGGTAACTTTCAAAGTCTAAAATTTTTGTGATATTAAATAAGCATTTATCCCGTAAATAGATATGGCAAGAATTAGGATCAATAACTTCCGGATATTCGTAGATTAAAACCTTTGTTTTGCTATATGTATAGAACTTGTCATTTGAGCTAAATTGAATTTTTATATTTGTCTGAGAATCATCAATGGTTACTATATCTGATGTTTTATTTTTACCATCAAGCAAAATTAAATATTTGTTTTCATCCATAAAAATTTTATATTTCCTTTTATTTTTCTATTGCAATTGTATTGAGGCAATAGTAAGTGTGGTGGGCAGATGTTAGCTTCATTACAATGTTTCATATTTCTAACCGCACGAGTTCAAAGCCTAATGGCCTTTAACTTTATCAATGGCTCTGAATCTCCTTGGGTAATGCTATCACAAGTAATGGAGAATAGTATACGAATCAAATGCTCATTCCATATAGACTCTTTTATCTTGTTCGAACGTGTTTATTGAAACCCTCCATTACAATACCAAGCACTAGCTGCTAGCGCCTGGTACAATGCTGTTTGCCACGAATTAACATGCTGGCTAAGATGGTTTTCCGCCTGCATTGTTAAGTGTTGTCTAATACTTGTTTGTCCATATGATTGTAGATATTTAGTTAATAAACCACTAATATTTGCAAGCTCACTACTTGCTTCAATCTTATACCTAGCAGCAAGATTAAAGTGTATGAAATGTGCTTGAACTCTATTTTTAGAAATATTATCCCAATGATCTGGCGGATTTATAAAAAAGCGAACAGTGATAGGTGAACTCTGTTCGATATCAGCATAAAGCCATTGATCAGTAATAAAATGTTGATGATCAAAATAAGGGTGTAAATCTTGTTTGTCGATTGCAGATGTTACAGTAGCATTTTTGCCTTCATTACAATCTTTGCATGCTGGTACTAGATTCAATGGTAAAACGGAAAATTGTGGAAAGGGGCTTTTGGGAAGAAAATGATCTAATGTAGATACATGACCAATACCACAATATGGACAACGGCTTAAATGGACTTTTGATAATAATAAATCATAATATTTTCTTGCAGGTTTCTTTTCAGGTACGAAATGATTAGTATAAACATCTTTGAGTTCTTTTTTGGTCACAAAGCCTAATACGGGGTCACTATTTTGACAGGTATTGGGTGCAAGAGTAAACAGTTGAATAGTATCGGCTTTTTGTTCATAATCTGTTGCTGCAATCATGAGATCGGGTGTGATTAAATTAAGGCGGATACGTAATTCTGAATCTGAAATACTATTAATGCAGGTTTCATATACAGTTTGAGGAACTAAATTAGGCTTCTCTATAGCTCTCATTCACCACTACCTATAGTTTCATCTCTAGTGATAATCATAGAACGCAGTAGCATTTTCCCTTCAAAACCAAGTTGATTATGGTACTCCGCTGATATTTCATCATAGTTTCTTCCCTCATTTACCGCACGTTTTAATAAATCATGAAATCCTGATTTAGTGACTTCTAGACCAAAAACTTCGCGAGTTAAAATACCGACATTTTCACCAAATGTTTCTCCTTCGGGTCTATCTACACGTCCAAAGAGTCGAGTCCTCTGAAGAATAGAAACACATGTCTTTGGTACTTCTTGCAATACCACAGGCGAATGTGTGGCGATGATAGCGACGCCATTACGATTTGTTAATAAATCTGACAATGCACGGGCAAAAGCTGATAGCAAAGGAGGATGAAGATGGCTTTCTGGTTCATCGAGGAGAACAAGTGTTTTTTCTTCAACTGTCTCTACCAATTTTGTTATTGTCAGAAGGACAATGGCATGTCCTGAACTCATACGTTTGTAATATGAATACGCTGTGGCTGAATACGTACGCTTGTCATCTGATAAATCTCTATCGTATACTTCGATGAGCTGATTCAAGTCCATTTCTGCAAAATTTGTATCTGATTCTAGTTTTGTGATAGCTTTTATCCAACGTTCTCGTTTCGCAGTTAATGCAAAACATATTTTTGAACTTTTGAAGAAGTCGTTACACAAATCATCCTTATCTTTTAATCCCCGCTTATGTTCTTCTATCTCACTAAGACGTTTTTTTAATCCAATGTAGTGATATCGTAAGCCTAAGCTTGAATTTGTTTGGTCTTCTGGTGGTTCAAAAGGATCAAATGCGCTGAAAGAGATAGAAACAATACCTGAAAAATAGTTTTGTGCCAGTGTGATGTTCATATCAAAGACTGTACTTGTAGCAAAACGCCCAGCCACTCCTTCAGGGTTTCTATTAGGTAGAAGTGCATTAACCATATTATTTAGTATTGTGGTTTTCCCTACACCATTACGACCAATCAAAATATGGATGTTAGAAGGAGGCTTAGAATTTGGTACGACTTGAAAATCGATTTTTATACCAGAATAGAGCGAATCAGCAATTTTTTCATAAAAGAAATTGTAATCAGTGAGTGCTGCCTCATGACGTAAAATCCTTGTAAATTGATACTCGATTGAAGATGGATTCACTGTTCTAAGTAACGACGTGCGAAATACACTTTGGTTTTCAATGGATTGCAAAAGATCTGGATTATGTACAACATCACCAAGAGAGGTCAATATATTAGATGTAACTTCTGGAGAAAGATTTTCTACAATGTTCTTGTAATAATCTGCATCTTGTCCAAGCGAAAAAAAAGTGTTCGGTAAAGTAGAGAACTGTTCTGCCATGCTTTCTGAGGTCCATCCGCCTATCTGACCATTGAACCCAATTTTGACGCTACCTAATTCATGTTTGGTTCCTCGTTCATCAAAGATAATGAGCTTGAATAGAGTTTTAAATGAGTAATCGTCCCAAGTATCAGATAGTAAATATGCAGCATTACTGGCTTGGGCAGGAATGTATCCATTTATTGATATTTTATAGAAAATAAGTGCCATTTTAAGACTCTCCACCTTCTGATATAGCTTGTTTACTTCGCTGCTGTTCCAATAAAGACTCTAATTGCATATGAACTTTTTTCAGCGCTCCCTCGCTATCTTGCCACCAATCTGTTGACCAAATACGGACAATATTCCACCCAAGCCCTTTTAAAACATGCTCACGTAATTTATCACGATCTTTTGCTGTAGCGGAGCGATGATATGTAGCACCATCACATTCTACGCCAGCTAAATATCGCCCAGGAGAGTCTGGATCAACAATACCTAAATCAATCCGAAATGAGGATACACCTATTTGAGGATGAACCTCCCAGCCTTTACGTTTTAGAGCATTTGCTATTGCTTCTTCAAAGGGACTTTCATATTCACCTATTGAGCCTAATACTGCTTCAGCTAATGCACGAGAGCCACGTTCAGCAAATTCTAAAAAGTGTTTGAGATCACGTACTCCACTTGATTGTGTTCTTGATAAGTCAATTTGATCAGGACGTAAACTGGAGAAAACGCGCAATTCATGTCTTGCACGTGTTATTGCCACATTTAAACGACGTTCACCTCCGCTTTTGTTCATGGGGCCAAAGTTCATTGAAATTTTTCCAGCGAGGTCGGGACCATAACCAATAGAAAAATACATAATATCTCGTTCATCACCTTGTACGCTTTCAAGGTTTTTAACAAATACAGGCTCTAATGCATCTTCTGAAAAGTATGGCTCAATATCTGGATTTTTTCGGCGTGCATCATCAAGCAAATCCTCAATTAAACGTTGTTGTTCAGAATTGAATGTAACAACCCCTATCGTGAGTTTGGAAGCTTGAAATGCTTTATCGCTCAGTTTAGTTACCAGTTCTTCAACAAGTGCACGTGCTTCAGGCTTATTAGTTCGACTACTGCCTTTTTCATAAACCCCATTTTTTATCAAATGGAAACTGACTGCCCGATCGTCGGTAACGGGTGATGGGAACGTTACCAGTCCACCTCCGTAATAGTGATGGTTGGAAAAGGCAATTAAGCTTTCATGCCGGCTTCTGTAATGCCAGGAGAGATTTAGCGTAGGTAAATTTGCTCCTATACATTCGTCCAAGATACTTTCTAAATCGACTTCAACGTCTTCATTTACATCTTCTTCGTCTGCGGCTGAGGCTCGGTTAAAAAATGAAGTAGGTGGCAGCTGTTTAGGGTCTCCCACCATTACTACCTGTTTACCGCGCGCAATTGCTCCGATTGCATCCCAAACGGGAATTTGTGACGCTTCATCAAAAATGACTACATCAAATAACGCGATATCCGTTGATAAATACTGAGCAATCGAAAGAGGGCTCATTAATAGACAAGGCGTTAATTTTGTAATAGTGTTTGGCATCAAGCTAATGAGTTCACGTAAAGGTTTATGCGCACGCTTTTTTTGCATTTCGCGTTTAAGAATGCCCCATTCTGAACTTTTTTTGACCTCTTCTTGATCGGGTAAATCTTCACACAGTGTTGCATAAATATAATTTCGAGTCAGCTGAGTAAATTTATCATCTAAGACTCTGAAATCCGCAATACGTTTTTCATGTTCAGTAGAGACAAATGTACGTAATACATCATCTCCATCAACTGTAGTGTTTAGCCACCAACGACAGTAGTCCGTTTCAAATGCATTACGTACTTCTCCTAATTTGACTTCACCGAGCTCAATTCCCAAAACAAGCGGCTTCAAGCCAAGCCCTATTGCTTCATTAGAAGCTTTATTCCATGCACACCATGCATGTAGCTTTGGTTCCATAGGGGGTATAGCGGCACAGTATTTAGCAAGTTCAGCAGGAGTGTCTCCAACCTTATCCATTAACTCTATTGAACCAATACCTGCCTTGGAGATAAATAACTCAAAAGCATCATTGAACTCATTCAATGACTGCACATAGTGATTACCGGCGCCAGTGATAGAACCGGCTTCTTCAAGTAGAGCATTTCCATCACCCAGGAGTTTTTCCAATGATGCCTTTATGAGAATAAGTGAATCGGCATCTTTTGCGAGTGCGGCCATAGCAGAAGAGATATTTTTATAAAAAAGCTGTCCGTTTTCAGCTTCATTCAACCTTGTTTTTAACCCTGCCCATAAACCAGACGTCTTACCCACTAAATCATTCAGTTCATTTATATCTGCTTCTAGTTTTCGAAGTTCTTGGATTTTTGGCAAATCTGTAGCTACATCAGGTTTATGTTTGCCTTGAATATGATTGGCCAGCTCTTTATAAACTTTACGACGTCCAAGCCAGCTCATAGGCCAAAACGTTTGTTCTGCTTTCTGCCACTGCTCACTTAAATGCTCTACCATGACATTAGTAACTTCATCTCGATAAGGGACAGACAATTGTTGAAAAGTAGACTTGTGCTGTTGGATAAATTGAACGCCTCGATCTAAATCATCCATGATACGTCGCGCGTCCGGACGCAGTACAAATCGAAAATCATTACCAGCAGCTAAAGGCAGTGCTTTTGTAAGCAACAATAGAGCTTCTCGCACACGTGTTTCAAGATTAAATATAGGCAATCCAAGCGCTTGTGCATAAGCTTCGGCAGAGAGTTCAAACTTCTTAATCTTAGGAACTATATGAGTACTGGATTGAAGCATTGTTTCTTGCCAGTTCGGTGACCATTCATCATGTTTAATGATCGATAATGGACTATTAGAAATATCACCAACTTCACGGGCATTTAAATCAAGTCGATCAGCCAAATTCAGTAGTTTTTCTAACGTATCCACGTCGTGAACATCTCCGGCTGACCATTGTAAGCCTAATCTAGGAAAATGTTGGCCAGATAAAATTTGCCCTATAGCTTTGTAAGCTGTTAGTCCGTTGTGGCGTTTCTTGTGGAGTTGATTTACAAAATCATTGAGTTGGTTTCGTAAAGTTTGCAGTTTTTGCGCTTCTCTGTGCCATTCATCCGCCTCTACTCCGCCTTTCGCATCCCATGCCCGACCAAGTTGATGCAATACATCAAGCTTTCGAGCTTTACTGGAATGCAGTTCTAAACAAAAATCTCCCAATCCCACGTCACGTAATCGACGATAAACTACATCCAATGCCGCAATCTTTTCCGATACAAACAAAACGGTTTTTTGTTCAGCGAGACACTGAGCGATCATATTGGAAATAGTTTGGCTTTTACCTGTTCCCGGAGGGCCTATGAGTACAAAATCTTTCCCCTTAGCGGATGCCATTACCGCTGAGAGTTGAGAGGAATCGACGGGTAATGGACAAAATGTTTTTTCAGGGCCATAATCTTCATCGAGTTTTTTAGGATTCGAAAAAGCAACCTTACTTGGATAGGGATCACGTGGTGTTTCAATCAAGTGACGTACAACAGGGTTTTGTTTCAACTGCTCCGTATGATCTATCAAATCTTTCCACATCAGATATTTTGCAAAAGAAAAGGTTGAGAGTACAACTTCCTCTGATACTTCCCACCCTTTTATATCTTTGATAGCCTGAGACACTTGTCTCCATATACCATGGATATCTAGCCCATGATCATCTTTTGGCAATTCACGCTGGGCAATAGGTAGTTCGAGCTCAAAATCTTGGCGAAGCATCTGTATAAGTGTCGGATTAAAACGGGCTTCATCATCATGTAAGATGAGGCTGAAGCCCTCACGCACACTTTTTCGATTGAGTATGACGGGGATTAAAATCAGCGGAGCACGATAGCGTTTGTCATCTTTCTCACTACGTGTCCATGAAAGAAATCCAACAGCCAGATAAAGAGTATTTGATCCCCCCTCAGAAAGTGATGCACGCGCAGTTCTGTAGAGTTCAGTGAGACGGCTATCCAATTCATCAGCTGACAATGCAACAAATACCTCATTACGATTCAGGGCATCCAACGCATGTTCTCGATGCAAATTTTCCTGCTCGCGTGATTCATGAATACTACGATCGCGTAAATCTGATCCATCCATCAAATCAGGTCTAGGTTTTATTCGTATCGTATTGCCATCAGCTAAATTGTCTTCCAATAGCCCAGGATCAGGAGCATCCAGTTTGATCATACGTTTATTCGTTCGAAAGTTGAGAAGATTATTGCGCAATGAGAGATCTAGCAGTTTACGTTGCCACATATCAAGCCGATCCGTCGGTGCTGAAGAAATATCATTATCTCGAATGATTTCATCATCTGGCAAATCAGGAGCTTCATCAAACATAGGCTCCAGATTTTCTTCTTCTACAAGAGGAATTGAACTGGCTTTACTGTCTGCACTTGCCAGAGGTTTGATACGTTGTAGCCTTGCCCGTTTGACATCGATGATTAGTTCAAACTTTGTTTCTTCAGCTTCAGATATCTGTTTTTCTCCTTGTTCAATTGCCCGTTTGAATGAAGGACATGGACGTTGTGTTAAATAAGTCGTTTCAAATACAACCAGTTCTTTGAGAGCTATTCTTTTTCTTAGTGCTGTAATATCATCGGTTAGTACTGTCGAGAATTCTTCGTCTTTAAGCCAAACACCGGCGAAAGAGTGTCCCCGAGTAAAGATGATAATAGGGTTAAGTCCACATTGTTCCAGCGCCGCACAAATGAGTAGTGTACTATCCAAACACGTGGCGAGTCCTGCATCGCTAATTTGCCCTGGAGTACGTATCTTTTGCCCCGATACTTCAAAACTAGCGGGAGGTAATGCATAGTCTAATCCGAGTGAACCGATCGCAGTCCAAATTGCAGAAGCTATTTCCCACGCTTTTTTTGGACCACCGAGATATCCATTTAATGACGATTCTTTTTCATGCTCACGTAAAATAGACGCTGCTTTTTTCAGTAATCTCTCTACCAATGCATCATTAGGCTGAACGTAGGCAGCAATCATCTCTGGCATATGCCCAATACCGCTCCATTGATTACGAGGTAATAATTCAATGGTATCTTCTGCTTTAGCTATTACATTGTCATTAGAAGTCAGGGACAAAGTGATTTGTATATTTTCTGATTCATTCAACTGAATCAACATGGAATTGTCAAATTGCACATCTCGATCAGGTATCGGTAGTTTCTGACCGGCTGAAATCATATCAATATGCCAGATTTTAGGCTTAATGAAAGCAGGGGTAGTGGATAACGTCAATGTTAAATCACTTAAAGGTTGATCGCTAGTGTTGAGCAAATTCAATTCTATTAAGACTGGTACAGAGTTTTGAAAAAATGCGAGATTAAATTTTGGTAAGAAATTCGCTTCTATTATGATTGGTTCATTGTTCACTTTTTTTCCTGATAAATTTTTCATATAAATTCTCTATACTTGATTTGTCTTATTATCTGTCAGAAGGATTTAGAGAAAATCATTACAATTTATTCAACGGAGGCTTCTGACTGTCTTATAATTACTTCATTGATTTTAGAGATCATGACATTAACCTTTTCTCTTTCTTCTGGAGTAATCTCTTCGGAGTAGCTTGTTTCTTCCAATTCATTATCTTCATGGATAAATTTTATCAATTTAATGTAATTAAAATCCTCTTCTGTTCCATTGTGAAGCAATTTTACTTTTATTTCATTTTCTTCTTTGGAAAAAACTAATTTCATACCATCTCCTCAAATTTTTTCATATTGTATTTTTTAACTCTCTTTTTAATAGACGTTTTCCCACCATCAGTAATTGTTGCAATATGATCAACGACACTAATTCCATTTATTTTGCCCTCTAAAGGATTGGACGTAATCAATATCTTTTCATCATTTTTACATAAGATAACATTTTGAGCATCACCCAACATAGGTATCGTAGCATTATGCGATACAATGATTACTTGTTTACGCTCTTTTATTTTTTTTATGGCATCAATCAATCCTTTGTTAATATAACTATTTGCTAAATTGTCTTCTGGTTGATCAATAATCAATGGTGCTATGTCACCTTCATATCCTAAAATTAAATCTAAAAGCACTGATGTCTTCCAGCCTGCGCTCAAAGAATCAAATTCTTTACCATCCCTTGTAATAATTCTATATTTTCTTTTATTCATATTCTCAAATTCAATATATACTTTTGATTTGAAGTCTTCATAAGTGCTAACTTTTGGTCTTTCTTTATAATTTGCAACGTATAATTCTCTTGGGTTTAATTGTTCCAAAGAACCAATTTTATATTCACTTTTTAAAAACTCATTAATGGTTTTTAAAAAAATATCTCTATCAATTTTAAATGTATATTCAATTGATAATTGATGCCCCATTGATTCAATAACTCGGCTTTGAATTGTTAAATCATACGATTGGATTTTTTCAAGCTGATTTTTAAATTTATTCAAGTTATCTGTATATTGATTAATTTGAGTGATTAATTTCTCATAGTTTTCTTTCTTGTGCTGACTTTCTTTATTCATGGTAGAAAACAAATCGTCTAAGCTCTTTTTTCCAAGCAAAATTTGAGTCCTAACTTCTTGTTCAAAAGAAGATAATAAATATGCATTCTTTAATTTATCTATTATAGTCTGTAGCTCAACTTCATCGTATTCAATAAATTCGTTATTCTGCATAAATTTTTGAAGATCATCGATGGATTTTAAATGCTGTTCGTAAACTGACAATGAATATTCTATTTTGCTTATTAAGTCATCAGAAGGTTGTATTAACTGGATAATGTTTTCTTTTATTTCGGAAGTTTGAATCAATCTGTTTAAAGAAGGAATTTTCAATATTTCATTTTCTGATTTTTCAATTTTTTCGACATAATCTATTAAATCGTTTATATCTTTCTTTAAATCAGATAAACCATTTTGAATTCTATCTCTTACATCTTTTTCATCAGGAAATACTTTTTTTATAATATCAATTTTGTCAATTTCATTTTTGTTTCCAGCTATTAAACTCATAATGTAATTTTGATTAATGTAATGAGGTATGCAATGTGAAGGATTGTCAATTTCAATGCTTTCTACACCAAAAGATTTATAATTTGATGTCGAAAAATCATTTAATGTTTTACAAGTAATTGCATCAACGAAAAGTGTTTTTCCACTGGAAGAATCACCAATTACAACATTTAAACCTGGCGTCAAAGAAACGTCAATCGTAATAGAATCATTTTCTAGTTGAACAGATTTTAAATATTCAGCCCAATAGTCAGGCTTAGTTTCACTATAAATCAATCTAGAATGTTCTGATAATGACAGTCTCAAACCATCAAATGTAGGTTCGGCCAACATCCAAGTGGGAAGAAAATCGCTTGCGTCATCTGATTTTGTTTTAGGATATCGTACAGGGTTATAATTATCAGTGCAAGTAATTAAATTTATATATTCATTAATTCCTAAACGGCTAAAGAAGCTTATTGTCCTTTCTAATCCTCTTCTGTTCCTAGCGGTAAAACCATCAAATTGATTATAGTACAAGCTTTTTTCAAGGCGAGTATTAAAGTGTCCATCAACAGATTCATCAAATGTTCTGTGGTTTTGTCCACCATGAGGTAATAGTAAAAAATCATATTGATCAAATTTTCTGATTATAGTTTCAATATTTTCTACTTTTGTTTCCGGAATAGATTCTCCATTTTCTATTCGTTCAGGTTTGATAACTTTTTGAGGATAAAGCTCATCTAAAATAAGATTAATTCCGTCTATAGCTTCTTCGGTAATTACATCAAAATTAAAATATATATGACAATGATAAGGTGGTCTTGTTTCAGCATTTTTAATATGTAATTCAACACCTAAGATAACATTCTTTGTTTTCTCAAGCAATTTCATATATGCATTTTTATTTATTGTATTGTGATCAGTTAAGGATATTAAGAAAGCTGAATTACTACTTACTTCAGCTACTTTTTCTAATAATAAATCAACATCATAATTTTGATTTAGATTTTCTTCATTCTCAGATGTATGTATATGTAAATCCAAATAAACTGGTGTCATATTTTCTCCTTTTACGATTCAATAATTCTCAACTAATTTTTTGATCTTTATTTCATGAGAGATCAAAAATATCTGCAGATACGACTCGCTTATCTGGATGCGCCGTTCTTCGTTCTTGATATCCGAATAGCAAAAGAAATTAGTCAGCATCTGAAAGCGTTTCAATTACAGGCTCTGGTAGTAATTCAATCTCCATTTCTACTTCATCGAAATCCTGAAATTCCATTTTTGAATCTTTCAATGTTTTTGAAGTTCGTGCACCAAGCCGTTTCAGGTTTTCAACACGTCCCATCAAATTACCAGACCCTTCTGTTAATTGCTTGTGAGCATGCTCATATGTACTTGTAGCCGTCTGTAACTGTTTTCCGATTTTTCCAAAACTGTCAGAAAATCCAACCATTTTGTCATATAGTTTTCCTGCCTCGTCAAATAGTTTTGATGCCAAAGTATTTGACTGTTCACTTTGCCAATAAAGGTATATAGTTCTTAGTGAAACAGTCAACGTAGAAGGGTTGACTATGGCGATATGTTTTTTGAGTGCATACTCGTACAATTTTGGATCTTGTTGTATTGCCATAGCAAAGGCACCTTCAATCGGAACAAACATAAAGACGTATTGCAACGTTCCTACTTTGTAATGAGCATAATCTTTGCTATCAAGTGTGTCTATATGGTTTTTGAATGAAGCCACGATTCCATTTGTTGCTAATAGCCGTTCCTCGTCAGTTTCTGCATGTATATAGTTGTTATAATCATTGAGTGAGACTTTCGAGTCGATGATGATCGTCCGCTCTTGCGGTAGTTTTATGATCACGTCAGGGCGTTTGGTATTTCCTTCCTCATCTTTATAACTTTCTTGTGTATCGTAATGCACCCCTTTGCGTAAACCGGAGTATTCAAGTACGCTTTCAAGTATCATTTCTCCCCAGCTGCCTTGCATCTGTTTTTTGCCTTTAAGCGCTTTTGTAAGGCTTTCGGCTTCCTTGCTGATATTCATACCTGCTTTGGTAACTTGCTCTATCTCTTTGGAAAGCTCGGCAAACTTTTTGGTACTGTTTTCTTGAGAATCTTCGACCTTTTTCTTGAATGTATCAAGGTTTTCTTTGAAAGGTTTTAGTAACCCATCAAGTGATTTCATCGAAGTTTCATCAAATTTTTTGAGTTTACTATCAAGGTTTTGTTGCATGATTTCGTTGAGTTTTAGCTCAAGCTTTTTACTCTGTTCTTCAAAATCTTTTTTCAGTTTTTCGTTGTTTTCTTGCTGTGCAGCAAGTTCTGCCTGAAATTTAGATTTTTCTGCCTTAAGATCGCTATTGTTTTCCTGTAATGATTCTATTTTTACTTGCGAAGACGTAAGATCATCTTTTAAGAGTTTGATTGTCTGAAGTAACTCATTTTTACTTTCATTTAGGGCGTTTGAATCAGCTTGTAATACTGATTTTTGACTGGTTAAAGTGGTGTTTTCTTCAAGTAAATTATCTATTTTCTTTTGAGCTGTTTTTAAGTCATCTTTGTGTGTATTAATCTCATTTTGCAAATCGCTATTTTTGCTGTTAAAGCGTTCAGTATCTTTTTGAAAACCAAGAGTTAACTGTTGTAATTCATGCTCTTTTTTATCAATATTGCTATTGGCTTGTTGCAACTGACTTTTTAACGTTTCGATAGATATATTTAATTCATTTTTTTCACTTTCGAGTTTAACTACTTGATCTTCTGTGGATGTAACTTTTTTTGAAAACTCAATGAGATCTTTTTCATTTTCGGCAATGGTGACATCTTTTTGGGATAAATAAGTTTTATGGGTATCTATTGATAGCAATAGATCTTTATTTTCAACGCGTAGATTTTCTATGGTTTCAGTTAAAAGAGGGACTCGTGCGGCTAAATCACGTTTTTCATTCAATTCGTTTTGTAGAGTTGCATCAGGTGAACTTTGAATGCTTTTTCGCATCCAGACAACAGAGCCTATGACGACAACTGATAAAACCAATACGGCAATTGTTATTTCAAACTCCATATGTATCCTTTTTAATTCTCAAAATAGAAATGTTATGCGTTGGAAGAGGCTTAATATTAAAGTTTATGACATGGTTGGGCAGATGGGTGTCAGAGAAATGGAGAGCTCTCAACGCAGGCCTTTATCAAAAGATAATAATTGTTAATAGATTAATATCTCTTCGCTTAAAATAACCCTTTTTGTTTATAAAAAGTGTACAATAAGTAAAAATTATCTTGGATTTATTGATGCTCGATCCTATTGCAATTTATAGTACAGTTTTTTCGAATGCTTGGCCAATTTTTCTTCTGATCATTGTTATCCTCTTTTTCAAAAGCCCGTTTATGAAAGGGAAAATAGGGGAAGTGATTGTTAATTCTATCAACTCAGCTACGTTGGATGAGACTATCTATATTCCCATCAAAAACGTTACCTTGTCCCTAAAGGACGGTTCGACAACCCAAATCGATCATATTTTAGTTTCCAAATACGGCTTATTTGTTATCGAAACCAAAAATATGAAAGGGTGGATTTTTGGAGGAGAAGATCAAAAAGAGTGGACACAGCAGATATTCAAAGACAAATACCGTTTTCAAAACCCTCTCCGCCAGAACTATCGCCATATTAAAGCACTTGAAGAGATACTTGAAGTTCCACCAACAGCATTGACATCGGTGATTGCATTCGTTGGAGAATGCACATTTAAAACCACAATGCCGGAGAATGTCTTTCGAGGAATTTCTTATACTAAATACATCAAGTCTTTTGATCAAGAGAGATTGAACCCCTTACAAATTCGCCAAATCCTTAGTAAGCTACAACGTAAACAATTAGAGCAAAGCTTTACAACCGATCGTACACATGTCCAAAACCTCAAAGAACGAATGGAACAACCGGTAGTATCCAGTACCGCTGCTATGACATGCAGCCGTTGCGGCAGTACAATGGTATTGAGACAGAATAAGAAAAACGGTGAAGAATTCTATGGTTGCAGCAACTATCCAAAATGTAAACATACGGCACCGATAGTATGAGTATCGCCGAACTCACCCAAAAACGGTTCAGCCACGTAGAATCATGTAAGTTAAATAGCGATAACTCTCATCGAATCATCGCAAACCTCTATTCAGACAGCACCCACTTCCTCTATGAACTTTTGCAAAACGCGCAGGATGCCGAAGCGACATCGGTATCATTTGAACTCCACCCCGATAGATTGGAAACCTCCCACAACGGCAGAGCTTTTAGTTTTACCGATGTTGAGTCGATTACAACGATCGGAAGTTCCACAAAGTCAAATGAGCCCAATAAGATAGGAAAATTCGGTGCCGGTTTTAAATCGGTATTCTCTATCACCGATACCCCCCATATTTATAGTGGAACCTATAATTTCAAGATCAGTGACTATATCATCCCCGAAACGATCGATCCGCTGGAAAACCAAAGCGATGAACATACAAGCGTTCTTCTGCCGTTTGATAGAGCAGAGATCGATGCGAAAACACTTTATGTTTCCATTGCTAAACGTCTTCGCTCCATCGGTAAAGACGAGCTCCTTTTTCTTAGCAACCTATGTCGTATCGATTGGAAGATAGGTGATGAAGCCGGATATGTCGAAAAAGCAATCGATGAAGCATCTGAAACACGCTCCCTTATCACACTAGAGACGCATAACAAGACAGAACGTTTCGAACTCTACCGTCGCAGCTTCACGATTGAAAATAAATTACTTGAATGTAAAATCGCATTTGCTTTAAACGCATATGATCGATATGTCTCGATCGGCACCAATCCGCTCTATGTTTTTTTCCCGACTGTTGTACCTACCAACTTGCAGTTCCTCATTCATGCCCCTTATAAAACCACCCCAAACCGTGAAACGATCAACTTCTCCGATCCTCAGAACCAAACTATCACCGATAACATTGTTGAGCTCTATAAGAGCGTTTTAAAAGACATGGCGGAACGAAAGGTATTGGATGTTGAGACCATGGGGCTTTTTCCTCTCTCCTCTCAAAGCGGGGAACTTTCTCAAAAAATGCTTGAAGCATCTATTTTTCTCTTTAAAACACATCCGCTGATTCCGACACAAGAGGGTGGATATGCATTGCCTTCATCACTGTTTTCCTTGAACGGCGAACTGGATCATACATTTTTCTATGAATCTCAGATCCATACGCTCTTTGAGAAAACAGCATGGATTCATGAAGGGTTCTATAAACCGATTCATCTCGTCCTCAAACGTTTTTTGAACAGCTATTTGAATGTCATGGAGTACAAATTAAACGACATCCTTCATAGTATCACTGAAGAATTTTTGGTTGCTAAGAGCAATGAATGGATGGGAACGTTTTACGGTGAGTTTGATAAAGCCAAACACTACGTAAACTCTTATCTATTAAATCGACCGTTGGCACGTCTCGAAGACGGTAGCCAAATCCCGTTTAAATCCGAAAGAGGGGATATTCAGGTCTATATCCATCCGGGAATGTCGACTCGCTTTCAGTGCTTGCACCCTGATACCACAGCATCGACGGGCGCTAAAAGCTTTTTGAATTCTATCGGGGTTAAGGCTCCGGACGTTATTGACGAGATCAAAGAGTTTATCCTTCCGACATTAACTACCCTTTCAAAAGATCTGGATTCAACAGAAACCTATTTACAAGGGATGGGAACACTTTTAGAGATCTACAATGATTCAGAGCCATCCAATCGATCACGAATTGTCGAACTCATCAAAACTTCTGCATGTATATTAGCCGTCTATAAAGGTGAGTTCAAAGTAGCGCGCCCGCAAGATGTCTATCTACCCACTGAGCCATTGAAGCGATGGTTTGTAGGGGATACTTCGATAAGTATGATGGATGCTGCATTGTGGGCTGTGCTAAGCAGCAGTGATTTAGGTACTTCATTGCCGTTTCAAATACGCCCGGAAATTAAAATGGCTGATCCACATATCGACTCAGCGCATAAAGAGCGATTGCGTCATACACCATTGGTAGTTGATAGGGGAGGGGATGATTTTAGTTGGGAAGGGCTTGACCGCCTCTTGTCCACACCGATCGATAAAGAGCTCAGTCTAATCATTTGGAACTTTTTGATTTCGTATCTCGAAGAGAAGAAAAATATTTTGCGCGGATATTATCGATGGCAAAGCCCGTTCAATAATCATGAGAAAGAGTTTGACTCGAAAATCTGTGTTCTCTTGAAACAGACATCATGGTTATATGATCAGGATGGTGTCGTACATAAACCTACCAAACTAAAAGCGGAAGAATTATCCGAAGCGTACAGTTTTGATGCTATGGGTGTTGACGTCAAAGAATTACTCTCCCTATTGTCGTTTAAGACAGACGCTATCGAAGATCTCGAAAAACAGGGCTATAAAATAATCACACCCGATGAAGCGGAAGCATTCGAATCATTCAAAAAATTGCAGCAGCAATCGATTGAAGAGGAAGAACCAATTCTTTGGAATCCGGCATCACCAAATATTGGCACATGGGTGAGTGAAGCCGATCCGGATATGAAAGTGGATATCGAAATATATGAACCAAAACCAAAGAAATCAAAAGATCTTCGTAATCAAACTCCACAGAGCTTTTTTGAGGATGAGATGGAAGAGCCATATAGACCCTTCGTTCCTAAGACAATCCGCAAATCGATCGGAGAGTGGAGCGAAAAATATGTCTATCGCTATTTGCAAGATTTTTGTGAGCAGAACGCAGATAAAGGGTATCATGTCCGTTGGATGAACAATGAAAAAGATGTAGGTTGGGGATATGATTTTGTTTTGATGAAGGGGGAGAAGGAACTTCGCTATATCGAAGTCAAAGGACGATCATCCAACACTAGTGAAATCGAAATTTCCAAGACTCAATGGGAGTTTGCAAAATTCCTCTTCGACAAAGGGGAGGGGGATAAGTATTCGATTTTCATCGTTCAAAACGCTGGTAAATCGTATGCAAAATTGATCCCTATAAATAATCCTGTGAAGATGTGGTTGGATGGGAATTTAAGTATGTTGAAGATTGAACTTAGTTATTAAGTCTAAAGATTGATATATGAAAAAGCCAAAACATCCACGAACTTTAAAGTTAATCAAAAACTACATCCCAAAGCAACTCGTGAGCGATGAAATAGAAATCTATCCAAACGGAATTTTTCAATTTTTTATCTCGAAAATCTTAGAAGATATCGATAACGGCATCTTCATACCGAAAATGGAACGGATCGATATTGCCAAATGGAGAAAAACGCACATAATAAATTCTGAGTCATTGGATCAAGTGCATCTTCAGCGTGTTAATACCAAACAACCCATAATTCAAGCAGAAATTCGCATCGGACAATTTGAGATAATCGATGGCAATCATCGAATTGAAAAAGCATACCGTGATGGCAAAAAGTCAATACATTCCTACAAAATATACGGTGAAGAGCTTGTCCCTTATTTTTACACTCAAGAAGGGTATGAGTGTTTTGTGAAGTATTGGAACTCAAAATTGGGTGATTAAGGATTAGTTGGTTTAATCATTGTTTTTTAGACGGTATTTCTGCAATCGGCTGTTGGGTTTATCGGGAATGGTATATTCCACGACTCCATCACTAAGCAATTTATTCATGAGCTCATTAAGATAGCGGGTAGGTTTATCTTTGCCTAACATTTGAGCTATTTGTGATTTGGATAATGGCTTTTGACTCAAAAAGTGGAGGACTTGGGATGTAATATCCGACTCTACCCCTGACTCTACCCCTGACTCTACCCCTGACTCTACCCCCGTTTTGAGTAGAGTGACTAAAAATCCTCCATCTTCCTCATTCATTTGTGCTTCAGGCAATCCTGCCTCTTTGCACGCATCTATGATTTTGATGGTTCCGCGCCCCCATGAATCGATATACCCAGCTTTGAAACAGACATCGGCGATGATCGGATTACGTGGACGGGAAGGGTGCTGACGTTTCAGTGCGTCTAAACTCATCCCCTCCGGGAGGGTTCCTTCGTTCCAAATACTGATCTTGTGATCATAGACACGGATTTGCGTCATACTTCCCATGTAGTTGCGATGTACCAGTGCATTGAGGAGCATTTCGCGCAGAGCTGCTACTGGATATTCCCCTTTTTCAACTCTCTGTAACCCTTCAAACTCGATAGGTTTGATCAAAAATTTACGGTTGAGCTGATTGGGAACTTCATGCAGCAGATAGACAAGATTTCCCTCTTCGTTTTCCTGAAAGCGCAGATCGGCATCATCAGTCCCAAAACGTCCCATCTTCACTGTGAGGTTGGGGTAAAACTTTCCGGGATCTTTACCAAAGAGTACAATTGCAGCACGTTTGATCCCTTTTTCATCAGCAAGACGAAGTTTTTCGAGAATCTGAAAGGGTGTTAAACCGCTCACATCGGGTAAACGACCTTTCCCCTCTGCTTCAGCGATAAAGCGATTTAGGCTTGTAACGTCAATATCGTCAATATTTGCCAACGGTTCGATGGCGTTATCCCATGTCTTGCCCGCTTTTTTGAGTAAAAACTCATTGAGCGAAGCACCGGTGTATTCGGTTTTTGTACTGCCGCTACGGTAATAGTAGTGACCGCGAAGCGATACGGCAACATCGTAAGGGGGGACGATGATTTCGAGATAGTGAATATGAGCATCTTCTTTTAGATTGACTTCCGCCATGATCCCTAAATGATTGCGGATTTTATTGGGGATATCTTCGAGAAGTTTTTTGCTATCGCTTAGACCGATAACATTTCCATCATCATTGACACCGATGTAGATCGTGCCGCCGTGAGCGTTGGCAAAGCCGCATACCCATTCAAGGTATTTATCATGCCAGCTCTCTTTGAATTCGACGTTTTGGCTTTCGTTGTTATGCAGCATTCATTTTCCACAGGCTGTTTGCGCAAGAAGTACCGATGGCACAACTTTCGATATTGAAAATTCTGTCATCAGCACTTCTTTGTTTATGTTTCATTTTACGTGTATAAGACTTTTTATCTTTTACGATGCGTGTTTGCAGGTTGATCTCTTTACGAAACGACTTTTGTATAGCGTTATCCCTTGTCATGATTTGCTCCTAAAATTTTGAGTCATGAAATTGTAGCACTATAAACGCTTTAATGTATCAATCAACGTCGATCGTTTCACCTCAAATGTTCGGCAAACGGCTGCTTTCGACATGCCATTATTCAAAGCTTCTAAAATAATATCCATCTTCTCTTGAGGGATAGCTCGCGGTCGTCCGCCGATTCGTCCTCGCTTTCTCGCTGCTGCCAACCCTGCATTGACTCGTTCCTGAATCAGTGAACGCTCGAATTGTGCGAGTGCTCCAAATACATGAAACAGTAATTCACCCGATGGGCTAGAGGTATCCATTCCCTCCGTTAGAGATTTGAATCCAACTCCTTTGGATTTTAGTTGTGAGATAATTTCAATCAAGTGGGGTAAGGATCTGCCTAATCGATCCAGTTTCCAAACGACAAGGACATCACCTTCTTTGACATACTCCAAAGCTTTAGCTAATCCGATTCGATCATCTTTTGATCCAGAAGCTTTGTCTTCAAAAATGTGCCGCTCATCTATTCCTGCACTAATGAGTGCATCTCGCTGTAAATCAGTACTTTGTCGATCACCATCGGTTGAAACTCTCATATATCCTATTAGCATGTCGGAAAACCTCAAATTTTAGTATCCGACTATTATATCATTCCGATAGGGTTTTTCGTATAGATTATTGCATATTTTTAGTGCTTAATTATAGAGTAGGGGAGAGTGTACGAAAAATACTTATTTACCATCATATTTAAAAATGTCATTAATCACAATTGATATGGCTCTTCCACGAGAATCAGAACTAAAGTTACAGATAATTAATTACTATATAAAGGTAGAATTAAAAATATTCAGCTACCATTTCAATTACTACACTTGGGTAGAATAAATGATGGGGGTTAAAATGACTGAGCGTATTACTAAAAATATGGCCAGAAATATTTACTTTGGCGGGGGTCTTTTTGCCATATTGGTATTTACAGGACTTACCTTTGATACCGTTAAGCAAGTTCCAAAATTAAGTCATGATGACAAAATTACGGAGTCCGTGGCGCTTGGGAAAAGAGTATGGGAAAATAACAACTGTGTCGGTTGCCATACGATTATGGGTGAAGGTGCTTATTATGCTCCAGAGCTTGGAAATGCGTTTCAACGTTTAGGCGGTGGAGATGAAGAGGCATTTAAAACGTATCTTGCAGGATGGATGGCAGCGCAGCCTATGGATACACCAAACAGAAGAAAAATGCCGCAGTTTCATTTAACACCGGAACAAGTGACTAATCTTGCAGACTTTTTGATTTGGACATCACGTGTCAACAATCAAGAGTGGCCGCCAAACATTAAAGGATAAGGAGAGCCTATGAAATATTCGTCTCAAATGGTCGCAAAACCATATTTTATTTTTGCACTCATTCTTCTTGCAGGGGAGATTGTTTTTGGTCTTAGTATGGGAGTTCAGTATCTTTATGGTGACTTTTTATTCCCAGCGATACCGTTTAATGTACTGCGTATGGTCCATACGAACTTGCTAATCGTACTTTTGTTGTTTGGATTTATGGGTGCCACATACTACCTCATTCCCGAAGAGAGTGAAAGAGAGTTATGGAGCCCTATGTTGGCAAAAATCACATTTTGGGTTTTTGCGGCTGCAGGCGTAGCAACAATATTGGGTTATTTATTGGTTCCGTATGCAACATTGTCAGCATCACTCGCAAACAGTTTTTGGCCGACAATGGGGCGTGAATTTTTGGAGCAACCGACGCTTACCAAAGTAGGAATTGTCGTTGTCGTACTATCGTACATTTTAAATGTGACTATGACGGTAATCAAAGGTCGTAAAACGACCATCTCGGTTATTTTATTAACAGGTCTTTTTGGATTGGCATTTTTCTTTTTGTTTGCCTTTTACGTTCCGACAAATCTTGCTATGGATAAATTTTTCTGGTGGTTTGTAGTCCACTTGTGGGTAGAAGGGACATGGGAACTTATTTTAGGTGCTCTTTTGGCGTTTGTTCTTATTAAAACGACTGGGGTTGACCGTGAGCACATTGATAAATGGCTCTATTTGATTATTGCAATGACGCTTATCTCGGGACTTGCAGGAACAGGGCATCACTTCTTCTATATTGGTACTCCGGGGTATTGGTTATGGATCGGATCGATCGCGTCGGCGGCAGAGCCTATTCCGTTTTTCTTGATGATTCTTTTTGCTTACAATATGGCTAAAAATCGTCGTATTCAGCATGACAACAAAATTGCCTTGACGTGGGCAAAAGGGACTGCAGTTATGGGATTTTTGGGAGCGGGAGTCTGGGGCTTTTTGCACACACTCGCACCGGTCAACTTTTACACACACGGTACACAATTGACCGCAGCACACGGGCATCTCGCCTTTTTTGGTGCGTACGTCATGATCTGTTTTACGATGATCTCGTATGCAATGCCGATTCTTCGTGGTCGACCGCATGGAAATGGACCAAAATCGCAAAAAGTGGAGTTAACCAGTTTTTGGATGATGGTTATCGGTATGATCGGTCTGACATTGGCATTAACGGTTGCAGGTATTATGCAAATCGAAATGCAACGTCTTCCCGATGCAGCTCATGCAATGGGCTTTATGGAAACACAAGCAGCTATTTCTAGCGTTTACGCGGTTCGTTTAGGATTCGGTGTAATGGTTCTTTTGGGATTATTGACCTATTTCTACAGTTTCTTTGTCAAAGAAGAGAAAGTAGTCGCATAATGGATGAGAAAGTCGGTAAGTTTTGGGATCACTATGTCACCAAAAAAGCCTCTCGTCTTTTTAAAGACGAAGCGGTTCTTTTTGAGAGCAAAGCCAAAGCGTTAAAAATCTTTTATCACCTCTTAGGGGGTGAACAAGGAAAAGAACTTCATATTACCGACAAAAGATCGATTAAAACTTCACGCACACTGCTAGAAAAATTCTCAGGTACCGGTAAAACTTTTTTTCTTGCCTGGCAAGATGAAAAAGGGCTTTACCTTCCTGCCTCTTTAGCTTATTTCCCTTCAAAAGCAAACAATGAGATGCACTATTATTGGTTAATTGCCATGCTGAGCACTGTGAATATCAAAAGTCAAAATATATCAGCAGAAAATTCCAATGCAGCCAATACCCTCATAAAAAAATACACAGGTTTTAAAGAATTTTATACGTATGCATACAGCTATTTACTCAATCAGTATCCTGAATTATCTGCGAATGAAGCTTCCATCGAAGTTTCATCAGCGGATAATTACCCGAATCCTTTGTGGATTTATCCCTCTCTTTCTTCTTCTAACAAGCTCCTTGATACGGGTGATGAAGAAGAAATCCTAAGACAAAACGATGAACAGAGTAAGAGTGAAACGTTGCAGATGAAGAAAAAAAGCGAACAGATCGATGATAAAAAAGAGACGGATGGTCTGCTGCTCTTTTTACCCGAGTCTATTTTGAGCTTTATGGAACAGGTTCGTGTCGATCGGCAGGAGAATGACAGTTTTGATGAAGATGCTCTTTATAATGCCGAAGATTTAGATGAGATCACACTGGGGCGCAAAGATGCCAATCTTCACGCGCGAATCAAAATGGATCTGGATATCTCTGCCAACAGCATTGAAGAATATCCTCTGGGCAAAGGGCATTTTATCGATGAGTGGGATTATAAAAAAGAGGTTTATCTCAAAAATTATGTGTGTATAAGACCCTTTGTTTCACTCCATACCGAGCCCATAGAATTACCGAAACGGCTACAAAAAATGATGCGGCGTATCCAAAGCGAACTTGATATGATGGAACTGGATCGACTCAAAAGAGATAATTTGCCATACGGAGATGAGATCAATATCGATACATGGATCGATTATAAAGGACACCAAAACAGATCCAACCACCCTCAGAGATTTTTTGAAACTTTTGAGCGAAAAACCAGAGATATGTCCACGCTTATTTTGGCAGATGTTTCCCTCTCCACAGAAGCAGGAATTACACAAGAACTGCGCGTAATCGATATGATCCAAGATTCTCTGATGGTGTTTTCCGAATCCCTCCATCGGCTGCAAGACCGTTTTGCTATTTATACGTTTTCATCCATTAAAAATACAAAAGTCAATTTTCATATCATCAAAAATTTCAAAGAAAAATACTCTGACGTCATTCGCGGTCGGATTCATGCCATCAAACCGGGATATTACACTCGGCTCGGTGCAGGGATACGGGAGAGTGCCAAGATATTGGAGAAACAGCAGAGCCAAAACAAACTCCTGCTGATTCTCAGTGACGGAAAACCGAATGATGTCGACCGATACGACGGCAGGTACGGTATCGAAGATACCAAAAAAGCGATTGAAGAGGTGAAACAAAAAGGGATCACTCCGTTTTGTATTACAATCGATATCGATGCCAAAGAGTATCTCCCTTATCTCTTCGGGAGAAATTCGTATGCCGTGATCCGTGATGCCAAAAAACTCCCCAAAGTTTTACCCGAAATCTACATGAATTTGACCAAATAGGAGAAAGAAAACGATGTCAAAAATGTACTATTTGCCACAAGGCAATGAAGTTGAGCTTTTTAAGGCTGCCGCCGGGATGAATCTTCCCATCTTGATCAAAGGTCCGACCGGTTGCGGTAAAACGCGCTTTATCGAAGCAATGGGTGAAGAACTGGGTCGCGAGGTTTATACCGTGGTGTGTCATGATGATCTCAGTGCGGCGGATTTGGTCGGTCGCCATTTAATCGATGAAAACGGAACCTACTGGCAAGACGGACCGTTGACAAAGGCGGTACGCAACGGAGGTATCTGCTATCTCGATGAGATCATAGAAGCCCGAAAAGATACGACGGTCATTCTCCATTCCTTGGCAGATTACCGTCGAGTACTCCCGATTGACCGAACGGGGGAGGTGATCGAGGCACATCCGGATTTCATGCTCGTAGTATCCTATAATCCCGGATATCAAAATGTTTTAAAAGGGATGAAACCGAGTACGAAACAGCGTTTTATCTCACTCAGTTTTGATTATCCGAAAGCGGAGATTGAAACAAAAGTTATATTGCAAGAGAGTGGTATCGATCACGAACTAGCGCAAAAATTGGTTGCCATAGCCGGTGAAATCCGTCAACTGAGTGACAGTGATATCCAAGAAGCCGTATCAACGCGATTGCTCATATATGCTGCCAAATTAATTGCTAAAGGGTTTGATCCCTATCAAGCGTGTATCCACTCCATCGTAGAATCACTCAGCGATGAAGAAGATGTTTTAGAAGTGCTTGAAAAACTTATTTCGCTGCATTTTAAAAAAAGTTTGCATGTCTAAAGCTCTAACCCTAAAGAGCTCCTATCCGCCAGGAGATTTTGCCATTTGGATTGTTATCTATATCGAATTATTGACGTTTGGACTGTTCTTTGTAGGGTATGCTTTTTCGCGAAGACTCAATATTCAAATGTTTAATGATTCACAGCTTTTTTTGAATAAAACGGCGGGATTTATTGATACTCTCATTTTGATAACCAGTAGTTATTTTATTGTAAAAGCGATTCAAAGTATTAAAAATTCCAACAAAATTAATCTCCATATTTCCTCCGCAATCGCCTCTAAATGGCTATTAGCCACAATGATTTTCGGTGGTGTGTTTTTAGTCAATAAGCTATTGGAATTTTCCGATATATTTGCCCAAGGATTCAGCCTAAGTACCAATACATTTTTTATGTTTTATCTTCTGCTTACAATGTTTCATTTCATGCATGTTCTTTTGGGAACCATCATCATTTTTACAATTCGACAAAAGACACAACGGCTCGGATATACTTCTGCCGATTATTCAGGGATGGAAACGGGTGCCGTATATTGGCATTTGGTCGATTTGCTGTGGATTGTCCTTTTCACTCTCATTTATATCCTGCGTTAAGGACTGTGAAGTGAAAAAAAATGTTGAAGTCATTTGGTTAGTCCTGATACTACTCTCCATATTTGCTTTTTTATTGGGGTATCTAAAACTAGTCAATTCGTCTCTTGTGACTGCCTTACTCGTAAGCACATTTATAAAAGGACAATTGGTAGTTGACTATTTTATGGGGCTAAAAGAGGTGAAATTTAAATATAGAATTATTCCTACACTTTGGCTCAGTGTTGTATTGTCTTTGGTCGCAGTAGCCTATTATATACCGGTAGGAAAATTATAATTTTGTCTCTTTATTGTTGATAAGAGAGGCTAGAGTTGTTGTTGTCAACATAGTTTCAATAAGCTCTTTTGGCTGTGCCCACTGATCGTGCAGAGCGCAGGGGTTGGACGCGTCACATTTTTCAAATCCCAAAATACAGTGCTCCGACTCAAGCGGTTCTCCGATCGCTTCGAGAATATCGCATAAACGGATGGAATCGGCGCTTTTGGCAAGAGTAAGTCCCCCTTCACGGCCGCGCGAAGCGCTGACCAGCCCTTTTTTAACCAGTTCTGTCATCATTTTTGTGAGGTATTTATAGGGTAGGTTCAGTTCTTTATGCAGAACATTTACCGAATGGGACGTTTCTGCGTAGCGGTGCAGATACGATAACACTCGGATAGCGTATTCGGTAGTTTTCGAAAAGTGCATAGCTGATCCTTAAATCTGTAAAACACAATTTTATTAGATTTTACCTTATAATAGCACATTTGTCTACTTTGTGGTAGTATTATAGTGATTATTATTAAGCAGGTGTAATATGCAACGGATTCTTTTTTATTTAACCTTGAGTATCACAATGCATGCGGCTGTATTAAGCGTTGAAGATGCCGTTGCGATGGCGTTAAAAAATCACCCTGACGCGTATGTCGCATCGATGCGGTATGAGAGTGCCAAAGCCGATTCTCGGAGCGTTCAAGCGGCACTGCGTCCCCGTATCGATCTAAACGGCGAATATTTTCCGACAAAAACATTTGTAATGCCCGCAAACGGCGTTTTTTCGACACGCCAAAACGATGCGTTTCATACCGATATTAGTGCATCATATACAATATGGGATTTTGGACGGACGAGAGATCGTTACCATGCATCTTTGAGCAGTGAAGAGGAATCCGGCGCCAATAAAGAGACGATTCAAAATGCTCTGATTGAGCAGGTATGGTTTCAGTATTACTCTTTGGGGTATATCGCTTCGGTGATTGATACCGCAGAAATATCGGTTCGTTTTTATCAGGCACAGCTCAATCAAGCAACAGGTATGCGTCAGGCGGGATTGAAAACAATAGCGGATGAATCACGTTTCAAAGCCTCATTAATGGAAGCTGAAGAGCGTCTTAGAGCTGCCCATGCCGCCTGGGATAAAACACAAAATGCCTTAGGACTTCTGATCGGAAGCGAGGAGAAGTTTACGATCGATAACAATGATTTGAAAAAGCGCGCTTTAGAGATACCATCGATAGCACAGAGTGAAAACCTCCGAGCGGATATGAGTGCTTCTAACCCTCAACTCGCTGCGCTAAGAGCTAAGATAGAGCGATCCAAAGCTCTGTTTGATGCCCAAAATAAAGAAGCTTACGGGACGGTATCGATTGTAGGTTCTTACGGATATGACAACTCTCTCTCCTCCTATGACAGTTCTCAACTCGGAATTAGAGGGACCATTCCCCTCTATGATGGGGGAAAATTATCGGCAGATGCGGAAAAAAGCAAAATTGCTTTGGATATTGCACGTAAAGAGTTTGAGAGCGCCGAAAAAGCTCTGTGGCAAGAGTTGTACAGTTCTTATCGTGATTTTAACCGTGCCGATGAGACAATCGCCGCCAAAGACGGAGTGATCGATGCAAACCAAAAGGCATTGGCGCTATCGGAAGGTCGGTATGCACAAGGTTTGGCAACCTATGTGGATATTTTGGAATCGCAAAATGCGTTAGACAATGCCCGTAATGAGTATGCGGAAGCCAATTTTCTGAAAATACAAGCTTGGGCGCACATACAGCGTTTATTGAATAAAGGGTGTGAAAATGATGTTTGCAAACATTAAGCCGGTACTGATTGGTATCGGTGCTGCGGTTATCCTCGGAGGCTTGGGTTATAACAAGGTATATCTTCCTAAAGTGACGTATGACTCGGTGTTCCCGAAAGAGGGGAATCTGACCGAAAATGTCAACGGAGTCGGAACACTGGAAGCCAAAGAGGTTATTCTTCTCGCTCCCAAAAGTACCTCAAAAATTGGGGCACTCTATGCTGATGAGGGGGATCGTGTCAAGAAGGGGGCTGTATTGGCTCGAATGGAGCTCTCCGATTTGGCTGGAAGTAAAATCGAAAGTGCGGCCCTTATCGATAAAAGCCGCGCGCAAATGGGTTCTCAAAAGGCCCTTATCGATGATTTAACGGCCAAAAAAGAGTTGAGCGATGCAACTTTGAAGCGTTATCGCACTCTAATAAAGGGAGGCTTTGTGACGCAGGCTGAGCTCGATGGTGCTGAGGCGCAAGCCCGTAGTGCCAATGCTCTCTTAGCGAGTGCACAGGAGAATTTGGCGCAGTCGGTGCATGAGGTACAAAGGGCAGAGGGATCGTTAAGTGCACTCAATGCTAAAATCAATGATCTCTCCCTCTCTTCCCCAATCGACGGGATTGTGGTTTCTCGCGAAGCGGAAGTCGGAAGTACGGTGGGTGCAGGGATGGCGGTACTACGAATCGCAAATCCTAAGACAGTGTGGATAAAAGCGTATATTGATGAGCGCCAAAGCGGGTTACTGCGGGTAGGGCAAAAGGGCTTTGTTACCCTTCGTTCGACCCATGAGCGCAAATGGCCGGCGGTTGTAAGCCGAATAGGTGTCGAGAGCGATCGAATAACGGAAGAGCGTGTTGTTTATCTCACACTGCAGGAGACGCCTGAACCGTTATATCTTGCCGAACAAGCCGAAGTGGAGATACTTATCGCCCATTATACTAATGCTCTGATTCTCCCCGCCGATGCCGTCGTTTACAATGAGGATAAAGCGGGCGTTTGGATGTCGGATAACGGCAAAGCGGTTTTCCATCCGGTACAGGTTCTCGGACATAACAGTGATGGCGATGTGGCCATTTCCGGACTGGAGAAAGGGGACCGTGTCATTGTGACCGGAAACCGTCCCCTGAAAACAGGAGACAAGGTTCGTCTATGATCAATCTGGCACAGCGTGATATTTCCCATTCTCTGGGAAAATTCATTACGACCGCATTAGGTGTAGGGATGCTGATCGGGGTTATGCTGATTATGCTCGGAGTCTATCGCGGAATGGTGCATGACGCGATGATCATCCCCAATGATCTGAAGGGCGATTTGTGGGTTGTCCAAAAAGATACATTGGGACCATTTGCTGAAAGCTCCCGTCTGCATGAAGATCTTAAATACGCGTTGAGCGGATTTACAGGAGTTGAAAAGGTTTATCCACTCACATTTCAGAGTCTTCAGATCATTCAAAATAAAAAGCCGATACGGGTATATGCACTGGGGTATGAATCATTAAGCGGTTTTACCCCTTTTCGTCTTGTCGAGGGGAGAGCAATATCGATTGCCCATCAGGAAATCATTGTTGATAGTAAAACCGGATTTAAACTCGGTGATTCCATCTCTTTGGGGCGCAATACCTATAGGGTTGTCGGTCTTACCAAAAAAGCGGTCTCCTCAGGAGGGGATCCGATGATTTATCTGGATCTCTCCGAAGCGCAGGAACTGCAGTTTCTGTTTAGCAATGAACAAATCCGCAATGACCGTTTTCGCGGTGGAGAATCATCCGCGACCGCTATGGTCAACACCTTTGTCTTAAAGGTTAAAAAGGGATTTGACCCTATAGCGGTTGCGCAAGAAATAAAGCGGTGGAAACATCAGGAAGTCTATACCCAAGAAGAACAGGCCGCGATTCTTACGACGAATTTGATTGAACGTTCTGCGAAGCAGATAGGGATGTTTACCGTTATTTTGCTCATCGTTTCCTCGGTTATTATCTCACTTATCATTTATACGATGACCATGGGGAAAATAAAAGAGATCGCTATTTTGAAACTGATCGGCGCCCCCAACAGTGTCATTACTAAAATGATTGGACAGCAATCGCTGCTTCTGGGGGGGATCGCTTTTATCGGCGGGAATATTTTTGCCCATGCGAGTGCCGATATCTTTCCGAAGACGATTGTCCTTTTCTATTCGGATGCGGCCAAACTTTTTGTTATAGTTATCATCATCAGTATACTGGCTTCTCTTTCAGGAATACGTTCGGCACTGCATGTTGATCCAGCCAGTGCGATCGGGGGATAAATGAAACGCTCTATTATACGATTGGAAGAGATTCATAAAACCTACGGAAGCGGAGAGAGTGCCGTCACAGCGATCAAAGAGGCCAATTTTGAAGTTTATTCGGGTGAAACGGTCGCATTGCTCGGTCCCAGCGGCTCCGGGAAAACTACACTGATTACGATGATCGGATGCATTACGGAACCCACCGGCGGGAAGCTGTTTTTGGATAATGAGCTGATATATGATCAAAAATGGCAGGTCAAGGATACTCGACGGATACGTCGTGAAAATATCGGCTTTATTTTTCAATCGCACAATCTGATACCGTTTCTAAATGTTTTGGAAAATGTGACATTGGTTCCGCAAATGAATAAAATTTCCAAAAACAAGGCCGATACGCACGCAAAAGAACTCTTGGATTATTTAGGAGTAGGGGATAAACTAGAGAAAATGCCCTCTCAGCTCTCGGGGGGACAGAGCCAGCGTGTGGCGATCGCCCGTTCGTTGGCGAATAACCCCAAAATAATTTTAGCGGACGAGCCCACTGCAGCCTTGGACTCCGAACGGGCGTTGTCGGTTATGCAGCTACTGAAAAAACTCTCTATCGAGCAGGATGTCGCGATTATTGTCGTTACCCATGATGAACGGATGCTGCCGTTGTTTGACCGGATTTTACGTGTTGAAGACGGACGGGTTTATGAAGAGACAAAAGAGAGATGAAATAGTTTGAATAAAAATTCTATACATCATGTCAGAAAAAATCTACTAGAGCGTTTCACAGAGAGTGTAATTCCTGGAATAGGAGCCTTTTTTGGGCTCTCTTTTATCGGTTTAATTGCGCAATCGGTTCATCAGATGCTCATTATCGCCCCATTTGGGGCGACGGCTGTTCTCCTATTTAGTGCACCTGAGAGTCAGTTTTCAAAACCGTGGAATGTATTTATGAGCTATATAATCTCAGCGATCATCGGTTTTTTAATTTTGCGTTACAGTAACGGTCAATGGCTGGCAATCGGCGGAGGATTTGGGATTGTTATTATGCTGATGCATCTCTTCAAAGCAATCCATCCACCCGCCGGAGCCAATTTCTTGATCGTTACGCAGGGACATATTTCCTTTTATTTATTGTGGCCGCTTTTTATAGGTCTAATAACGTTGGTTATTATCGGAATTGGCTTGCACAAAATACGAAAAAAAATTACACTCCGCTAAAGGATACAAGAGTTATTTCTTACCAAAAATAAGAGTTTTTCCGTATCGTCCGCCCCAGACAATAAATAAAAGAATCCATCCGCATGCTGCCGCATCAAATAGCCAAGGATGTGAACCTCCGAATGCAGTGTCTACAGAGAGTGCAAAGCGTGCGAGGATAACAACTTGAGTCCACCAAAACAACACTATGGACACTTTGTCCGCTTCCGGAGATTGTCCGGAGTGTCCGAGCGTGACGCGTGTACCAAACCCGATCAGTATGGTGGTTAAAAAACCTAATGCCAGCAGATGGATCTCAGCAAATAAGAAACTCATATTGTAAACCATTTCGATAATTTGGATTAAAGACCCGATCAAAAGTCCGACCGGAAGCCAGAATAGGGCGAGATGAAGGATCCAAATAATCGCAGGTGAATTAAACGGATGGAGTTTCCATTGTAAAAACTCTCGAAGCAGGTAGAGGGACAGGAGAATACCGACAATTGCTTCTCCTGCGGTGAAGGCAATAAGGGCAAAGAGTGTTTTTACAATGAATGCACCGAATACCGCCTCGACAAAATATTTAGTTTTAGATTCATGTGAATGGCTGAAAAAGGGGATCATCCGCTGAGCGACGGAAAAAGTGAGGAAGACAAAGAAAAAATTAACAATGATGGGAGGAATCAGCGCAAACCAGTTTTGAAAATTCCAAACCAAACTGATACCGAATGCAATGATCCACAAAAGATGCGTTATCAGCGTAATACCGTGAGCTACTAATATCCAAAAAGGGTCTTGTTTGGCGGGAGATTGACCGATTTTGTATATCCAATAGAGTGCAAAAACTGCCATAGAATGAGTGAACAAGACAGTAACCATCGCAAATAAAGCCAACCATGCCGAAAGAAGTGAGCCTGCAAAAAAGAGCACTGCCCCTATTTGATAAAGCCAAATGATACGAATATAGGCCTCTTTCGGGATTGCCATCGTGGAACAAAAGCGGGGAAAAGTCGTAAATAAAAAGCCGTGAAAAAACTGAGCGAAGACCAGGAATGCGAGAGAATAGAGATGGAACTGATTTTCACTGATGCTGAGAGTAATGATCCCTTTATGAGAAAGTACAAAAAGCACCATTGATACAATGGCCCATAATAGACCGAAAACAAAAAATGGCTGATGCGGCTGGGATAGAAAATAGTTTTGTTTTGGTGGCAATGGAGTCGCCCTAAAAGTAGACATTCTGAGTTCCTTATAACGTTTATGGGAGTATATCGAATTAGGAAATATGAGGTATTGACGAAGGTCAAGAAATGATCCCCTCTGTTGAGGAGAGGAAGAGTATTTAAGAAACTTTTTTGTCTTCACAAAAATGGATTCGATCTTTGTGCTCTTGTTTTTTGCCGATGTTGAAGCTTTCGACTGGACGGTGGTAGCCCATCACACGGGTGTAAATAACACATTTAGTCCGTTTAGACAAATGTGTATATAAGATGGTTTCTATTTTCATGGTATATCCTTATTTGATTAATTATGCACCCGGAAGATCCATACGGTGCTCAATGGAATAGGTAAAGGTTGGTGTTGTCAATCCGGTAATCTGGGTAACGTATTCTCCAGTTTTAGCGTTAAACACCAATATTCTGCCGCAGGTCCAATCGGAAATGTACATGTGTTCTCCATGTGCTGAAGGTTCTCCATGGAGTAATCGAGGAGTGATAAGTTCGCCTTTCTCATTTTTCACAGCGCCAATGTTCCACTCTTTAATTACTTTGAGATTACTTGGATCGATGAGTTGAACCATCCCCTCTTTGGTAGCTTGAATAATACGTCCAGTCATCAATGTTTCTTTGTTAACGAGATCTACTCGGTTGTAATTGTCTTCACCGCCGATCACATTATCCGCCCATAAAAATGGCGTATGTTCGTTGGTTCCGATAAAAAGTCCACCGCCCGCTGTTTTGGTATGTTTCAATACATGCCATTGATTATCCCAAATGGTGACATCTCCTACGTTCATGTTGACCGTTGCGTGGAGCTGTTTGCCGAGTTTTTCGTTATACCAACTTGAACCTTGTCCCGGATGCGGTTTACTTCCTGGTCCAGTGTAGACTTTATCTGTCAATGTTTTGGTTTTGAAATCGACAATTCCCATAACATCGCTCCCTTGTGAAGCAATCATATAGTAGCGTCCTACCTCTTCACCTTCGTTCAAAAAGGCATCATGCAATATTCTGCCGATTTTTGGAATGTCGCCGACAATAGGAAAGTCCGGTTTACTGTAGTCGACAATATAAACATGTCCTGCATCTTTAAGAGCAAACGCAATATAAGGACCGTACGGAGTATCGGCAATCGATGCAACACGAGAAGATCCGATTTTTCCATCCATATCTTCTACTTTATCGGTTGCATAGACTTTTAGCGGTTTAAGGGTCATAGCATCCAAAAGTACAGCACCGCCTGGAACATAGTTTCCTGCCATCAAATAACGTCCATCTGGAGTACACGCGAGTCCGCGGCTATCACTTCCTACCCGTATTTTAGCGATCATCGGCTGCCCCGGTGCATTGAGATCAAACATGTTGACCCATCCGTCACGGCTGATATTGTAGACATAACGAGGAATACGTTTATTGACGACAGTAACGTGGGTTGCAAAACCGGAACTGTGTTTTGAGAGGACTTTATTGGTTGTACCATCAATAAAGCCAACTTTAGATGCATCGCGTTCGGTAAATACCACTATGTCTTGAACGCTTTTCACATCGGTCGGTTTTGGGTATTTTTTATATAATTCTTCACGGTCTTCGAGGACTTGATAGGTCGCAGCAACATCTTCAAGGGTAAGTTTGGTTAACTGTTTTGCTTCATATTTTAATAGATATTGGACCATTTTATCGGCATCATCACTAGTAAATTTACTTTTGAACGAAGGCATTGCAGTACCGGCTCTACCGCTTAGTATCGTATCCCTGAGGAAATAATCCCCTTTTTTTCCAATTGCTTTGGGATCAAGTGAACTTCCTACACCGCCTTCATGATTAGGCCCATGACAACCTTGGCACTCTTTTTCAAACATTTGGGCAACATCCATTTTTGAATCTCCCGCCATGAGCGGAAGGGTCGCAAAAATAGCGCCCGCAAGGGTTATACCAAGAACTTTTTTCATTTGTCACTCCTTGTACTTCTTAAATATGGATAATGTATA
Organism: Sulfuricurvum sp.; assembly: GCF_028710345.1. Taxonomy (NCBI): domain Bacteria; kingdom Pseudomonadati; phylum Campylobacterota; class Epsilonproteobacteria; order Campylobacterales; family Sulfurimonadaceae; genus Sulfuricurvum; species Sulfuricurvum sp. Next base: position 90,096 of record NZ_JAQTUH010000009.1, read on the forward strand.
CACTTTATTGATTTTATGATAAAGCTTTTAGATACCCATCTGAGTTAGTGTACTCGAAAAGGGTCCGAAGCTCCATTGATATAAATCAAATTTTGAAAACTTTTAAGTAAAGAGCTCTTTTAATCCCTCCCGATTTAATATGGTGAAGTTTTTTCCTTCATCGCTGATAAGCCCGAGAATTTTGATTTTTTTAAAAGAGCGTGAAAGCGTTTCAGGAGTAAGTCCCAGAATCGTTGCAATTTTATGTCGTCTGGTCGAATCAGAAATATCCCCATTTTCATATAGGAATTTCGCTACACGGGACGTTGCATCCAGAGCCAGTCGCGTTGTAATAATATTTTCGAGGTATTTTAGTTTTTGTGTCAGGGATTTTATCAATTCAAAAGATATCGTAGGATTCTTCAAAAAATCACGTTCAAAAAGGGGGTAATCTATTTCAAATACATATCCATCTGTTTGAAACTCGGCGGTTGCAGGAAACGGTATGTGGTAGAGATTTGCCATTTCTGCAACCAGGGAGACAGGATAAAAATAGTGAAGAACAATTTCATTTTCTTTCATATCGGTTTTGTAGGCTTTGATGATACCTTTAATTAAAATATAGAGTTTTTCTGAGGAAGAACCTTCATAAAATAGAGTTTGACCACTTTGATATTCTCGAAATTTTCCAATCGATGCCAACCGAGCTAAATCATCTTCATTGAGATGAGAAAAAAGAAAGATATTTTTTAATTCTTCCACCATTGCATGCTCCTTTTTCCGGTTTTATTTAATATTTATTTGAAAATAGCGAGTGTTAAAGTTTCAAATTAATTTGAGCAAACCATGCCCGACTTTCTGCTTTTTCATAACTGTAATATTCTATATTCAGAATGTTTGTGATCGCAAGATTAAGATCAATATTTTTATTAATCCTGTATCCGATTTTACTATTAAAGATTCCGACACTGTCGATAGAACCATATACATTGGAGACTGTATCGCTGTTATCGGAATTATTGTAGATTTTGGATTGATAGTTGTAATTGAGCAAAGCATAAAATTGCTGGTTATCATAACTGAGAGAGACATTGGCCATATTCTCAGGTATACCGGCAAAACGTTTACCGATTAAAGCAGGTTCGATGGAATCTTCTAAAATTTTGGTATAGGTTTTGGTATAGTTGGTATTGAGAGCAAAATCGTATTTTAGCGGTTGGGTATAGGCAAGCTCATAGCCTTGGCTTCTGGCTTTACCGACGTTAATCCGTTCATAATAACTTTTCCCGCCGATAAGAACAGGCGGTTTTGTCGAGATCATGTTTTCAATAATCGTATGAAACCAATAGGCTTTAAAAAGGCCGTTTAGTGGTGTTTTTTGCTCTGCTCCAAAATCATAAGATTCGCTTCGTTCAGGAGTTAGATCAGGATTTGCCATATAGACACGATTGATAGCGGCGATCTCGTATGTCCGATATAGATTGACCGGATCGGGTGCTCGAAATGCTTTCCCCCATGATGTTTTGAGAGTCGTATTCTCTCTTGCTTGATAATTAAGGGATACTTTTGGAGAAAAGTTATCCGTATGTTTGGTAGGGTAAGTTTGATTGAGCGTCATATTGGAAGCATTCGCATCGGAAACATACCCATCATATCCGCTCCATGACTCGAATCGTCCACCAATATTAGTCGAAAGTGTATCGGTAATATCACTTTGAATTTCAGCAAAACCTGCAATAATAAGTTCTTTTCCACCGGAACTCGACGTCATGAGTGTTTTTGAGTCTTCATCTCTCCAATCTAATAGCGTATCGGTGTCTGAAACTGACGTGTTACGTTTGAATTCTCCCCCTAAAAGCAGTAATGAATTCCCCATAGCTTTTTGCCACGTTGCGTGGAGCATAGTATTTTGTGCTTCTCTTGGGGTTATGGTACCGCTACCTCCGTTTTGTGTTGCCGTTGTGCCTGCAGAGGAATACCAATCTCGTACGGACAACAGTGAATAGCGGATATCAAAAGTGGAGTCAGAAAAATTATGGTGGTAATCGATAGTGTAAAGATCACTGGTTAAATCGTTTTGGCCTTGTAGAAATTTACTTTCTTTTAGCCCTGAAGATGAGGAACCCGGATACGAAAAAACTGTATTCTCAGATGAATTCTGTGTAATATAGGATTCGGGATCAGAATAATCGATATGATAATGTGACTGCCGATAAGATGCACTTAGTGTGTCTTTCGTAGTCGGTGTATAGAGCAGTTTGGTGGATAAATCGTATTTGTTAACACCGCGATTGCCGGCATTTCCGACAATCCATTGTGCCGTACTTGGTATTGGCGCAGATATTTCTTGGATAAACCCGCTGTAGCCTGCTTTTGGTTGGGATACTGTCACAAAATCGGATCGGTATCCATCAGAACTCAGAACTCCATAACTGATTTTAAATTTTAAATGATCAGAAATTTTATCGGCAGCCGATACGTAAATCTTGGTTACATTGGCTTGAGCTTCTCCATCGCTGAACGCATCTCCGTATCCGATGCTGGCTTTGTATTCAGGAATATCTGGCATTCGGGTAATATAATTGATAACTCCACCCATTGCACTGCTACCATAAAGGCTTGAAAACGGGCCTCGAATCACTTCTATCTGTTCCAAATCTTCAGGTAGGATAATATAGGGTGTAGATGCACTGCTCGTGTAGCTGGTATTCATAGGTATACCATCTAACAATATCATAGTACGTGATTGATCCGGAATCCCGCGAAGCACTACAGTAGGGTTGATATCCGACAACCCTCTGTGTTCTATTGCCGTAACCCCTTCTAAGCTTTTGACAACCTCTTTGAGATGGTTTGCAGGCAACATATCAATCGCTTCTTTTGATAGGACACTTACGCTTCCCGGAGCATCTTGAAGAGTAGTTTCGGTCTGGGTTGCCGAAATGATAATAGGATCTAGAGTGACTCCATCAGCCATGAGATAAGTGGCGGAAAGAAATGAAAGCATGATATATTTTTTCATGTTTGCTCCTGTCGTATGAATATGTTAGAACAGGAGTTCGTCCAAGCAGTATAGTGCTTTATCAGTGCTGACCTTAAGGAGGGTTTTATTAATCTATACTGCTCGAACCAACCCCTCATGAGGGGAGGGTGTTATTTGCCGATATGAGCTGCCAATGCAGTGATTTGAGCATCATTCAAAGAGGCAACTTGGCCTTTCATAACCGCTTTTGATGCAGCACCGTAACTTCCGTCTTTGTATCCTTTAAGGGCAGCCGTAATTTGATCTTTAGTCATGTCTTTAATGATTTTACTTTTACCCAAGGCTGATTTTTCGCCTTGTGCTCCATGGCAGACTGCACATTTTTTGAATAGATCTGCACCTTCGTCCGCCATAGAAGTACTCCATAGGCCGAATAGCACACTTACTGCGATGAACACTTTTTTCATTGTAAACTCCTACAAAAAGAATACGTCATTGTAAAGCGTTTAAGAATGAAAGTCTTTGATATAGGTCAAGTACGTAAAGTTACATAACGTTTAAGTAATACATAATCGATAATGCGTTTGGAAGAGGGGAGATTCCCCAGTGTTTCAACACCCTCACGAAATAGTTGTACATAGAAAGAGCGTGTGTATCCTGCCTGCAAAAGTGCATCCGCCATCATGATGATTTGAGATTCATTAAGAAGATCTGGGTGAAAGGTAGTTCGTACTTCAAAATCAACGGCATGCTTTTGAAGCAGGTAAAAGCTCTCCCAAAAACGGTATTCGCTTCCGCCAGCGCAGATACGGCTCATTTCAGAAGAGGGGGCTTTGTAATCGAGGGCAACATAATCCAAAAGAGATTCATTTAGCAGTGTTTGGAGTACATCAGGACGCATCGCATTGGTGTCAAGTTTAATTTTATACCCGAGAGCTTTGATGGAGTGGCAAAAAGGGAGTAAATTAGGATAGAGAGTAGCTTCTCCGCCGCTCAGGACGACTCCTTCGAGTAATCCGATGCGCTTCGTTAAAAATGCGAGCGCCGTCTCTTCATCAATATGTGCAGAACCAAGGACAATTTCAGGGTTGTAGCAATAGCTGCAACGCAGATTACACCCTGCAAACCAGAAAATAGTTGCAGGGATGTTTGGAAAATCGAGAAGTGTAAACGGCGTTAAATCATAAAGGGCTTTCATCGGACATCACGCAAATTCTTTGAGAAGAATTTCAGTATCGCATTTAGGGCAGTATTCGTGTTCGCCGTTAAGATAGCCGTGTACAGGACATACTGAGAATGTTGGTGTTACTGTTATGTAGGGGAGGCGGAAGTTGGTAATGACGTTTTTAACCATACGACGGCATGCTTCGCCTGAACTAAGACGCTCACCCATGTAGAGATGTAAAACGGTTCCACCTGTATAGCGGCATTGCAGTTCGTCTTGGAGCGTCAGAGCCTCGAACGGGTCGGAAGTGAGATCGACGGGAAGCTGAGAACTATTTGTATAATAGATATTCTCCCCTTCACCTGCTTGGAGGATATCGGGGTAGCGTTTGATATCTTCTTTGGCAAAACGGTAAGTAGTACCTTCGGCCGGAGTCGCTTCAAGATTGTAGAGATTTCCACTTTTTTCTTGAAACGTGCGCATTTTGTCGCGCATATGATCGAGTATGGTAAGGGCAAACTGTGTTCCCCATTCGGTGGAAATATTTTCGGTATCTCCGGTCATATTACGGATCATCTCATTCATTCCATTGACTCCAATGGTTGAGAAGTGGTTGTGAAACCCTTTCAGATAGCGGGCGGTGTAGGGATATAGTCCACGGTTGAACATATCTTGGACAAATACCCGTTTTTTCTCCAATGTTGAATAAGCGATGTCAATAAGAGTGTTGAGTTCATGAATCAGACGTTCATGATCGTATTTGTACAAATATCCCAATCGTGCCATGTTGATCGTAACCACACCGATGCTTCCGGTCATCTCCGCACTGCCGAAAAGTCCACCGCCGCGTTTGAGTAACTCTCTAAGGTCAAGCTGAAGTCTGCAACACATACTCCGTACATGTCCCGGCTTATAGGCATCAGGATTTTCGATTGGTTGTCCGTTTTCATCACGAAGGTATTGGCTCCCGATAAAATTTTGAAAGTAGCTGGAGCCGATTTTGGCAGTATTTTCAAAGAGCACATCGGTATTGGGCCCGTACCAGTCGAAATCTTCCGTGATATTGACGGTTGGGATCGGAAACGTAAATGGCGCTCCCGTCGCATCTCCTTCACTCATCACTTCATAAAAAGCACGGTTGATCTGATCCATTTCGGACTGAAAATCGGCATAGGTCAGATCGCTCATAGTCCTTTTGTTCCGCTCAAACAGTTTTCGCTGATGATGGGCGGTAAAGGGAAAATTATGGAACAGATGAAGGTCGTTGCAGGTCGGGAATTGTAAAGATAGATCGTCTGGTACCATCCAATCCAGAGTAATATTGGTAAAGGGCGATTGTCCCCATCGTGCCGGAACATTCAGGTTATAAACAAAACCTCGGATCGCTTTTTTGATCTCAACAAAAGATAGTTCATCGACAAAAACATATGGAGCCAAATAGGTGTCAAAAGAGCTAAATGCCTGAGCACCTGCCCACTCCGATTGTAAAATACCTAAAAAATTGGCCATTTGTCCAAGCGCTTCTCGAAAATGGCGTGGCGGTGTGCTCTCCACACGTCCCCGAACACCATTGAACCCTTCATTAAGCAATGCTCTGAGACTCCACCCGGCGCAATATCCTGTAAGACAGTCGAGATCATGGATATGGATATCACCGTTACGATGAGCCGCACCTTCGTGTGGAGCATACACTTTATCAAGCCAAAAATTTGCGATGACTTTACCAGCTAGATTGTTCACTAATCCGGCATTAGAATAGCCGGTATTTGCATTTGCATTAACACGCCAGTCAGATTTGTGTATGTATTCTTCGACGCTTTGGGTTGAGTTGACATAGGTAGTATCCTCTCCTAGCCCCAAAATATGTTCACGCTGCATTTTATGTAAAAAGCGGTAGGTGATAAACGATTTCATCACCTCGAAATAGCCAGCATCATATAGAGTACGCTCGATGAGATCTTGAATCGCTTCCACATCGACAATACCGTCATGTAAAACGCTAAACAATACTTCTGTTACGACTTTTTCATCTACGGGGACAGAAACACTATTGAAAGCTTTATAAATGGCATCTTCGATTTTAAAAGAATAAAACGGCTCAGTGGACCCGTCTCGTTTAAGAACATGTTTGATTAATTTCATTGTCTGTTTCCTGTAGAGATTTATGTCTGACGTCTAGTCATATATTTACATGGGTCATTCTAATGGAATCCAAAATAAATGTCTTTGACCTTTGTCAAATAAGTGCTAAAAAAAAGATTTTGGTAGGAAGTATGCCCCGAAGGGCAAAAGAGGAAATTAGAATTTATAATCGATTTGTAACCAGATTTTGCTGACATCTGCAGTATAACCTGTTACATCACCGGCTTTGAAGAAAGCGGCTTTTGCAAGGCCGTTAAGTCCTTTGATCCCCGGAATGGCATTGGTATAAAGAGCATCCCATTCCGTACCCAAATCGCTTTTACCACCCATGGACACATCGGTGCTAAAGTCGTGATAAACGACCATCGCTTTTCCAAGACCAGGTGCTGTATATCCAAGTGTCGCACTCATGTCAGTCAATCCTCCGGTAGGAGTTGCTCCGAGAAACTTATCTGCCCATCCGTTGAAGGCATGTAAGGTTCCCAGCGGAGCAAAGAATGACGTTTTCCCATCACCCGTGGTATGTCCGCTCAAAAACTCATAACCTGCACCGGCAAGAATACCATTGATATTGGCAAGCGCATCGAGATTGTAATAATAGGCGTCGGCTTTGACATTTGCATGGGCACTATCAGTATCACGGGATGCATCACCTTGACTTGCATACTCTGCACGATAAGCGATTTTTGCTGAAGCGAGAGGTACATCTCCGGTCAAAGCCATTCCGATCGTGTCACTGGCAGAAGAGATTATATAGTCATATGCTGTGACTTTTAACATATCACTGACCTTATACGATCCGTTCAAAATAATGGAATCGGTGTCCGATGTCCCTAAATCACTAACAGGAGCGCGACCCCATACATAAGCCCCGGTAAGAGTTAGATTGTCAATCGTACTGTCACTGATGACTGCTGCATCAAAGCTTTGCATCATTTGACGCCAGTCGACCGAACCGATGAAACGCTGATTGTCGAGATTGATAACCTGCCGTCCCACTTTGGCAACGGTCTTTCCATACTTATATTGAAGATACGCTTGTGAAAAACGAGTTTGTTCCGGGTCTACGACTTTGTCATACATTAACCCGTTTGATCCGCTGTCATAATGTTCTCCTCCGATAGGCTGTACCGTCGTTCCATCCACTTTCATGGACAACCCGTTGATACTGAGAAGGTTGGCTTCTACCCCTATAGTTGTACGGACAGTAAACGCATTTGCTTTGTCTTTGGTATTACTTTGATCATCCACACTCTCGTAACGAGGACGGATCTCTCCGTTAAACTTTGCATCGCTAAATAGGTTAAAACCATCTGCACTCAGTACATTTGGCAACAAGGTTAATACAGCTATGGCTGATAATGTAATTTTCTTCATCTTCTTCTCCTAAGTTAAAATCGATCTTTGAGATCACCGTTGTATTTGATATCTTTTTTGGTAGCATTTTCGTCATTCAGCCACTCAGGGAGATCATTGCCGGCTAATTCCAATTTGTCACGTTCTGCATTGAGTTCATCTTCGCTAAAAGCGAATGACATATCGGCTGAGATGATATGTTCCATTTCTTGAAGCTTAACGAGTTTTTGAATCTCTTCTTCAACCCCTTCACCTTCAATAGTTACAATTATTCGACCTTTTTCATCATGAAAATGGTAATCGCAAAAATCTGCCGCTTTTAAAATTTCAACGACTTCATCGGTGTATTTCGGGTTGGTTTGTACTACAATGCTTGATATGTTCATGGTATTCTCCAGTAATAAATTTTGTTATCTTCACCTGAGCCGATCAGCTGGTGCTCATCCAAAAAAATCAGCGTATCTAAAATAACTTCACCGCCTTGCAATCGGGCGATTTTGGCTCCGTCAGCAGTCACAATGACCTGTAATTCACTATCCATTCCGTCTGTATAAACCGCTCGTGACGCAGAAGGGCTTAGACCAACCGCGTAAACAAAAAAATCTGTTTCGATAAAATAGCTTTTTCCGGCACGATAAATACCGACACGGCGATCCTGTCCTGCAGATATTATGGTGTTTTGCTTGTAATCGATATGGTTGATACTGTCTACATTGATTCCGCGAAGAGTTTTTACTTTGGAACCGCTTTTAGTGTTGATCATTGTAATTTCGCCCCCTTCATCCGCAACAGCGACTAAAGATTTGGATGGGCTTAGAACCATATCTCTAAAAGTACCTCCACCTGCTTGGACTTGGTAGACAAGGGTATTTTTTGAAATATCCATAAGAACAATAGTATCACCCGAGAGACCGAAGAGTAAATGATCTAGATCAAGAAAACGGGCTTTTTTAATCAACAATCCTCGTGAATTATCGATAATTTTACGAGTTTTGCCATCGCGAACCAAATAAACATCTCGAAAAGTATTACCGCTTTCGGAGACCAAAACCGTGGCAGTTTTATAATGATCAACAGAGTATATTTTAGGTGAAGTGGATTTTTCTCCATCCATTTTGATATCAGGTATATGAATGGTTTCGAGTTTTTTAAATGAACCCGTGTCGAAGATATTGATCCCTTTGCCATCCGTTGCAGTATAGATTTTTCCGTCATTGACAACCATGTCACTGATGACTGCATCCGTTTTTATGACTTTGAGAGGAGCTATGACTGCATAAAGAGATAGGACCAAACCAAATAATAAGGATAAAATTTTCATAATATTATCTCGATTGCTGCATTAGGACATACAGAGACACAATATCCGCATGCCGTACATTTTTCTGGAATAATTATAGGTCTGTACATCCCCTCAAAAATAATTGCATCTTCCAAACAGGGATCTTTACAAGCAAAACAAATCGTATCGTGATGGGACATACACATCATAGTTGTGATACGGGCACGTCCTTGGATAAATCGATCCGCTTCATTCAAAACATTGGGTGTGCATACTTCCATGCACTTTTGGCAATCGCTGCATCCGTTTGACTTAAAATCCAGAAATGGAATCCCTTTTTCATCACGGCGGATAATGTTTTCTTCACATGCACCGATACACATTCCGTCACAGCTTTGACACTCTGTGAAGGTCACCGCCAATGAAGCGTAAGGGGGACGAATCGGTCCCCGGTTCTCCTTGAAAAGGGAACCCAGTGCACCGAAAAAACCGCGACGTGTTGGGAGTGACATTTTATAAACCGTTTCCGACTTTTACACCGATACCGATTTCATCCATCAGGTACGAGCGGTTCTGATGTTTCTGCCCTTTATTGTTCGCGTAATCCGGTTTGAAATTGCTTTCAACCCGTAATTTACCCTGTGTTTGCGGAGCGTGGCATTGGGTACAGTTGTAGCGCCCTTGCCAGAGTTGTCCATGCAGATCTTTTTTGATAATCTGATCGTTACTTTCGGATTTAAAGTTATCCTCTTTATCCGACTCTACTGCAGGGCGAAAATTTGTGAAATGGGTTTTTGGAATCGGTGTTGCTCCCATGGTTGTTGCAACATCCGGCATGTGACATCCGAGACACGCGTTATTATTTTTGTCGATTTCACCGAGATCGCTGATATCATGAGGGATCATTGGTGGAGCATCAGCATACGCACGTTCAATTCTTTTAGAGGTACCAGGCGCTTCACTATGATAATTTGTTCCATCAGGCACAGCAGTGTCTTCTGAATATACTTCTGCTTTACGCATTCCCAAATCTTTTTCGTCTATACCGGCATTCGTATTGCTCGCGGCATAGACACCGCTGATTAAAATACATGCAGCCACGAGGCTACCGATGATTCGATTTGCTTTCATTTTTCATCCTTTGGTTGTTTTAACTGACTGCGAATTGAAAATCCGAGCGCGTCTTCTTTACAAACATCAACACATCTGCCGCAATTGGTGCATTCACCCATCAAGACACTTTCACTACTGCGATTGACCATATGGAGTACCTCTTTTTCAGGGCACACAGTAATACAATCTCTGCAATCGGTACATTTGTTGGCATCATGGTGAATACGAATAAGGGAAAATTTGCCGATGAGCGCATAAGATGCACCCAGCGGACAAATGTAACCGCACCATCCGTTCTCATGAACCAACAGATCAAATAAAAATATAACCACTAATGCACCGCCGCCCATACCCATACCGAATATGGCTCCGCGATGCGCCATTGAGACAGGACTGATCAGCTCAAATGCCGCCACCCCCATTACCGCTGATAAAATTAAACTCAGACCTAAAATCCAATACCGAAGTGACCGGCTCATGTAAAACCGCTTTTGTACTTCTGAAAACTTCAATTTTCGACGCAGCCATGCGGCTGTATCGGTTATCATGTTGATTGGACAAATCCAGCTACAAAACGCCCGTCCACCAATAACCCCATAAAAAAAGGTAACGATCAACGCACCGAGGATGATATCGATTCCTAGTGTTGCACCAGTAACCGCGATTTGTACTACTGCATATGGATCGGCCAAAGGAACTTTACCCATCAGTAATGAGGCACTTAGATCACCTTGCAGTATTTTCCATCCCCAGGCATTGGCACCGATGTAGAGTACCAGTATTGCTATTTGACTAAACCGTCTCATCAAGAGATATTTATAATGTTTCATCACAATCCGCCTTCGTCATTGAGTGAGTCAAGGGCACTCTTTTCACTTAATTTGGTTTTGGTGAACTCATGCGGAACATTTTTCTTGACGGTATCTAGACGTTGCTCATCTTTAGGATCCCATCCTTTGATATAGTGATTTCCTGCTTCTCCCATTGCCAAAGCTCGGGGTAAAACGTAAATCGCCGCTTTTTTTGTGACACAGGCATGCTCACACATACCGCATCCGGTACAAATATCTGCATGAACATTTGGAATGAGGAACGCATGTTTCCCCGTCCGTTCATTTTTAGAAAATTCGATCGTAATCGCTTGACCCATTAAAGGACAAGCCCGATAACATGCATCGCATTGGATACCCCATGTTGCGATACAGGATTCTCTGTCGATAACGGCCAACCCCATGCGGGCTTTATTGATATCCAGCTGTGCATTCGTTTTATTGATATAGCTGCTCACCGACGGCTCGCTAAGCGCACCACTCGGACATACAGGAACACAGGGAATATCGCTGCACATATAACACGGAATAGTGCGAGGGATAAAGTAAGGTGTCCCCATTGGAAGATTGTCTCCCGGTTTTGCCAACTTGAGTGTATCGTAAGGACACGCTTCCACACACAATCCGCATTTGATACAGTTTTTGATGAATTTGTCTTCGGCCAATGCACCCGGAGGGCGCAAAACTAAAGGAGCGGATTTTACTTCTCCAACATAGGCACTCCATACCAACGCACCCATCGCACTTAGCCCGATTCCTCTCGCGATAGAGAGGAGAAAGCGGCGGCGATCGTTTGAAGGAGAATTTTTCATGACTTTATCCGTTACGCTTTATAAATTTTTACAGCGCATTTTTTATGGTCGATTTGTTTAGAAATTGGGCAGGTATGATCCAAACAAACCTTATTGATAAATACTTTTTCATCAAACCATGGAACGAATACGAGACCTTTTGGCGGACGGTTACGTCCGCGTGTTTCGACGTGAGCTTTCACTTTCCCGCGTCGAGATTCAACCCACACCATATCGCCACGTTTTACACCGCGTTTTTCTGCTTCTGCAGGGTGCATGTAACACAAAGCTTCAGGAACGGCTCGATAGAGTTCAGGAACGCGCATCGTCATGGTTCCGCTGTGCCAGTGTTCAAGTACACGACCGGTACAGAGCCAGATGTCATAATTTTTATCCGGCACTTCAGTCGGTTCCATATACGGACGGAAGAAAATTTTGGCTTTGTTGGCTAAATGAACCGTCTCTTTATTGGTTATACCCTGGAGATTTCCTTGCGGGATCTCTTTAAATGCATGACCATAGAACGCAAATTCACCGTTATTCGCTTTTTTCGCATACGGATCATATTTCGAATTGTAACGCCAGAAGGTCTCTTTACCATCAACAACCGGCCATTTCAAACCGCGTACTTTATGATAGGTATCAAAATCTCCATAGTCATGGCCGCGACCCGCACCGAATTCACGGTACTCTTCCCAGAGATATTTTTGGAGGAAAAAGCCGTATCCTTTAAACGGTTTGCCATCACTGCCGATGACATTGCGTTTATCGCCTTCCACTTCGGAGTTTTGGTATCCTTTTCCTACCGGATCAGGCCATTTGTAGGCTTTTGCTTTTTTACTGGCAAACAAAACATCGTACAGAGTATCGGTCTCTTTATATCCCATTGCTTTTGCAGCAGTCATAACATCCGGCAACCCCCCGTCTAGTCCAGGAATTTTTTGTGCTCCCCAAACTTCTTTCAGTGTAAAGCGCTTAGAGAGTTCAACAATCTGCCAGGTATCCGACATCGCATCTCCTACCGGAGTTACCTGTTGGCGCCAGTGCTGTGTGCGTCGCTCTGCATTGCCGTATGCTCCCCATTTTTCATACATCATGGCACTTGGTAAAATCAAATCCGATACTTTTGCTGAGATTCCAGGATAACCGTCGGAGGTAACGATAAAGTTATCCATTTCACGCGCTGCTTTGATCCAGTGTTCTGCATTCCCGGTATCTTGATACGGGTTACATACGCTGACCCATGCGAATTTCACTTTACCGTCTTCAAGATCACGGTGGATTTGGGTGAAATGCGAACCCGGTTTTGGATTGATCGTATTTGCTGGCAGCTGCCAAATTCCTTCTGCGATTGCTCTGTGTTGCGGATTATTAACAACCATGTCTGCCGGCAATCGGTGGCTAAATGTACCGACTTCACGCGCAGTTCCGCATGCAGATGGCTGACCGGTTAGAGAGAATGCACCGCTACCCGGTTTGGCTTGTTTGCCGAGTAGGAAGTGAACCATATAGGCTTGTTCATTAACCCATGTTCCACGGGTATGTTGATTGAATCCCATAGTCCAGAATGTAAGACATCTTCGTTTTTGTTCAATGTAAAGATCGGCCATTTTTTGAAGTTTTGCTTTAAAATCTTCTATGCTCTCATCCGGATCGCCTTTGGCAACATGGGCAACATAATCAAGTGTGTACGGTGCAAGTCCTTTTTTAAACTCTTCAAAAGTAATTTGCCAATGTTTATTGGCCGTTTCAGTATTTTTCATTTCAAGGGTATCACCCGCTTTGTAGCCAAGATAAGCGAGACTTACCCCTTCATCATTAGTTAGAACTTTTGATTTTTGCTTGGCGGCTGTATCAAGTTCACTTTTTTTGTATTTAGGATGATGAATATCTTCACGTAATCCATAGCCTATATCTACTGGTCCGGTAGCAAAGATAATATTTTTATTGACAAAATCCCAATCGATTGCCTCAGGATGATTGTAGACAATTTCTCGCGCAATATAGTTAAAAATAGCTAGGTCAGTATTCGGTTTAAAGATAATCTCGACATCGGCAAGGTCCATCGTACGGTGTTTATAGGTTGATAATACAACGACTTGTACTTTATCCGGATTGCTGAGTTTGCGATCCGATACGCGTGACCAGAGAATAGGGTGCATTTCCGCCATATTGGAACCAAATGCCACGATCGTTTCAGCAAGTTCGATATCATCATAACAGCCTGAGGGCTCGTCGGCACCGAATACATTCATAAATCCTGTAACAGCAGATGCCATACAAAGGCGTGCATTCGGATCGATATTATTGGTTCGGAATCCAGCTTTCATCAGTTTGAGTGATGCATGCCCTTCCATAACGGTTTGCTGACCGGAGCTGAACATTGCGATACCGGTCGGCCCTTTTTCTTTGAGTGCTGCTTTGATATGTATTTCCATCTCATCGAACGCACGTTCCCAGCTGATAGGTTTGAATTTACCGTGTTTATCAAATTGTCCTTGATCATTCATACGCAAAAGGGGTTGAGTCAGACGGTCTGCACCGTACATGATTTTGGCATTAAAGTACCCTTTGATGCAGTTGAGACCACGATTTACCGGAGCCAACGGGTCACCTTTGACTGCAACGATACGGTCATCCTTGGTTGCCATCATAATTCCACAACCGGTTCCGCAGAAACGGCAGGCTGCTTTATCCCAGCGCCATCCAGCTTGTGCCTGATTTGATGCAGCTTCTACCGATGAGGGAACTGCCATCCCGATTGCTGTGGCCGCTGATGCGGCGGCAGCACTTTTTAAAAACTCTCTTCTATCTAACGACATTGAAAACTCCTTAATGAAATCACGCTCAATCCATACCGATAAACGGGTGGACTCCTAAAGATTTCCTTATGCTATGAAATAACTCATGCACTTCAAACATTGTAAAGTAATTCAAAAAAAAAGTATTTGACTTAAGTCAAAAGGAGAAGAAAAGAAGAATGAAATTTGAAACGCCTTTAGGCGTTTCGGATTGCATTAGCAGACTCGAGGTTGCTTTTGAGTTTTTTTAGACGTTGCGCGGTATGGTGTAGTTCTTCACTTACCTGAAGCATCATGTCTTCGCTCTGTTCCAGCAGTTTTTCGGTTTCAGGAGCTGAACCGATCAGCATCGCGGTAGCGGCTTCGCTTTTTTCGACCGCTTCGGTAGCATTTTGAATTGCTTCTTCGACATTCTGTAAGAAGTATTCAATATGGGCACATGCAATATCAAGTTCATTTCCACGTTGAACACCGATGTTTTCATTACCGCTGATCGATTTTGAGTGTTCCAAAAATTTGTCAAAATTTCGTTGTATCTCCAAAGTTGTTCGTGCCATATAAAGGATAACCACAAAGGAGATAAGGGCCAGCATGATTTGAATTCGATGGGCTATTATCCGTTTTTCCATCATATATTCTTGGTACTGGGTAACCGCTTTATCCATCAATAGTAATGTTCGATCACCATCCTCATAGATAGTTTTGAGATCAAAAAGATTGTGATCACCCTGTAAATAGTGATCTACAAGCCCTCCCATTTGGTTCCAATGTGCATAAACTTCCAACATGGTTTTTTCGATTTTTTCGTTCGAAAATCCTTTATATTCTGAAGTTGCTGTGGAAAGCTGCTTAAAATTGCGGTCAAACTCCTGACGTGCGGCTTGGAGCCGCTCAAACGCTCCCTCTTCATCTAAAAGAAGGCGATGAAGTTCAAGAACAGTTCGCTGTGAAAGCATTCTCTCTTTTCCGGCTGTATTAATAACCTGGGCATCAAATTTTTGGTCCGAGTTGAGCCAAATATCCACTAGAATAATTGTAATAAGATTAAGTGAAAGAATCGCAACGATCCAGCGTACTTTGGTTGATATGGATTGCATTTATAACCCCTCGTTGAAATATCGTGTTAGTTCTTCGCGTTGCAACACGACTGTTTTATGATCTTCTTCCATAATCAATCCTTTTCGGATAAATTTAGCTAATACACGTGAGAGAGTAGCCGGCTGTATATTGAGCCGATACGAGATCTCTTGTTTTTTGAGCCGATTATACAAATCCAGCTGGTCATAAAGCATTTTGGCAACTTTGGCGGTGACGTCATACACCATTCCCATACTTACCATACAGTCTACTCGTTGTTTTTGATCGGCGAGTAGATTAACCAAATTGATTAAAAGGGAAAAATCGGTTTTAACGACCTCTTTAAACATTTTCAAATCGAATGATACCACACGGCTCGGAACTAAAAATTCTATATTACTGAAACAACTGATTGTATTGCATTCGAGTGAACCGATATCCGTCAGAAGAGTTTGATCCGAGAGGGTGTATAAAAAAACTTCGTTATCAAAGCGATCCACTTTATAGAGTTTTACTTCCCCTTCGACGAGAAAATAGACGCGATTAACATCATCTTCCTCATACATCAAAATATCGGAAGCATTATACGATTTGAATTTGGCTGTTGAAGACAGTAAGGATAGTTTTAAAGGATCGCACTCTTTAAAAAAATTAAGATCCTCAATCATAGATGTCATGGTTAACCTTTATACGTTGAAAATTTATGATAACGCAAACCATACATTTGATTATTGACCTAAATCAAGAAGTTAGCTATTTGAATCGGTTACTATTGAATAATCGATTCAAATGAGGATCAAATATGTTGCAAGATCGTTTTGACCGCAAGGTCACCTATTTACGTGTATCGGTTACGGAGAGATGTAATTTTCGCTGCCGCTATTGTATGGCTGAAAAACCCTTTAGCTGGGTACCTAAAGAAAATCTATTGAGTTATGAAGAGCTGTTTGCATTTATCAAAATCGGTATTGACAACGGTATACGTAAAATTCGTCTTACCGGTGGCGAACCGACGACTCGCGAGAACCTCGATGAACTGATCGCAATGATCCATACGTATGCGCCCGATGTAGATATTGGACTGACCACTAACGGTTTTTTATTGCCCGCACAGGCAAAAAAACTGAAAAGCGCTGGACTGCGACGTGTTAACATTTCTCTTGATTCTCTAGATGCTGAAACACTTAATTATATCGCACAAAAAGATGTTTTAGAACAAGTTCTTACAGGAGTCCGTGCAGCAGTCGATGCAGGGCTATCCGTTAAAATCAACAGCGTCATTTTACGTGGAATCAATGATCATGAAATTGTGCCGCTTTTTGAATACGCTCGCGAGATTGGTGCACAAATCCGCTATATAGAATATATGGAAAACTCTCATGCGAGCAACGCACTTCAGGGGCTTCGAAGTGATGAAATTATAGATATATTAGGAAAATCATATCCATTTATTCCGATTGAGAAAGAAGCAAGCGGTCCGGCGAATCTCTATGAAACACCCGATGGGTACCGATTTGGAACTATCGAACCGCATCGTCACGATTTTTGCGCTTCATGTGACCGACTGCGGCTTACAGCAGAGGGTGATTTAATAGGATGTTTGTATTTTGAAGGGGCCAAAAGTATCAAAGAGGCGATACGAGAAGGAAATATCAAAAAAGCGACCGAAATTTTAGAGGAAGTCGTATTTAACAAACCCGAAAAAAATCTTTGGGGCATTGAAAATGTTGAAGTGTCCTCCCGTGCTTTTTATCGTACCGGAGGATGAGATAAATCATTAAAATAAATCTGCAATTTGATCTAAGTCAAAGACATTAATTGAGTAATCTTCTATAATTTTTACACCATAAAAAAATCTTCCCCCTCCAGGGGTTGATTCAAGCAGTATAGAAAACGACCTCCTTCGATTCAAAGCGCACTGTACTGTTTGTTTCAATTCCTCAATTACGTAAAACTAACACCAAAATCTTTATTCATAATAAGAAATATCATACAAACTAGCTTCATACGCTCGAAAATCAAAGGAGAAACTCTGACATGGATTTTATATATTCATAATTCGCTCGTCGTGTGTACGGATAGGTGTATGATTGGCGGCATTTATCTAGACAGATACTGCTGAGAGAATTTTGCATCGTAATGAAACCAATTCAGTCTGTTATGCAAAGAGACAGTTTCACCCACAACAATAATTGCGGGTGAATGGATATCTCGTGATACTTCAATGATGGTATTTAGAGTACCAAACACCTGTTTCTGGAAATTCATCGTCCCGTTTTCAATAATGGCACAAGGAGTTGAAGAAGGCAAACCGCTATTGAGCAAAGATCTGATGATTTTTTCCAATCTATGCAATCCCATCAAAATAACGAGAGTTTCGTTTTTCCGCAATACTCCTGCATTAAAATTTTCGCCTGTGGACGCTTGGTGCCCCGTAATAACGCGAAAGGAGGTATTGATTCCCCTATGTGTTAGCGGAATCCCTGCATAAGCGGGCACGGCGATTGCAGAACTGATTCCGGGGACAAATTCAAAAGTGATTCCATTTTTTGAGAGATACAGTGCTTCTTCTCCTCCTCGACCAAATACCAGCGGATCACCTCCTTTTAGGCGGACTATTGTTTCATGTGTATGAGCGTATGCCACTAAAAGGGCATTGATTTCCTCTTGAGGAAGTGTATGATGGTTATTTTCTTTTCCGACATAGACAAGAATTGCCTCTTTTTTAGCTTCACGCAATATCTCACCATTGATAAGCCGATCATACACAATAACATCCGCTTGGCGAATCAGCCGTAAAGCTTTAACCGTTAAAAGATCCGGATCACCCGGACCTGCTCCTGTCAGATAGACTTTCCCGTACATTTTTCCTCGTTATTTGTTCATATTTGCAGTATTGTAAATGATTGCATCCATAGAAGACTTGACGCAAATCAATCTTTGGTGAAATCTTGATGTACATCAATAGTTATTATTTCTTTACCCCCTATAATCGTAAATGTTTTTCACGAGGAGTTAATGATGTCATGGATTTTATATATCCATATTCTCGCGGCATGTGCTTGGATAGGAGGGAGTATTGTCCTCTTTGGATTGGGTGTTTTTTTAAAAGATAAAGCCACTCAAGAAGCAGTATATGGAGCAATCGGGCCTTTTTATGGCTATTTTGAAACCGTGTGGCTGTTTATATTAATCGGTACAGGATTCATTTTGGGAGAGCATTTTCACCTGTTTAGCGCGATCAACAGCGAAACAGAGCTTGGTTACTATGTGAAATGGAAACTCTTGTTGGTTTCAGCCCTTAGCATAGCAACGATGATTCATCTCTACATTGCATTTTCTACCCATAAAAAAACACGCAGCTTGCGCCAAAAGCTCCTCTCAAGAGGGGGTTCTATGGCTATTTTTATTCTTAATCTGGCCATTTTGTGGGTTGCGATTAACATTCGAACAATTTTATAAACAGGAGATATCCGATGATTACAATACCTAATGATGCACAAAAAATTGCAGTTGAAGACGCAACGGTTGATTTTGTCATTTTTAAAAATGAAGGGACAACCTTTTATGCTTTCGATACTTCAGGATGTGAACCGCCTGAACCGATGGTTAATGCCATGGCGGGATTACGCTTAATCGATGGACCGGACAAGCGCCTTATTATGATTAACCATAAAATGCCGATGGGTCTTTTCAATAAAATCGGAGAAGATTTTGATATTCAGTCGCGCACTCGCGAAGATGGTTTGGCCGAAGCGATTTTTTCATTCAAAGGTTCTGTAGACTTGAACGATCCGCGCTACAGTGCAGCTTGCCACGGATAGATCATGGTCCAGATATCGAGTGATTTTGCTCCGCCACTGCGGATTATCGCTCCATTTTTCATTGCCGGGACTTTGTTTTACGTTCTGAGTATCGCAGGACTTTTAAGTATTAATAATGATATCTCATTACTTGACCTGCGCTGGATTGGACTGGTACATACCTATTTGATCGGCTTTTTGATGATGATTATAATAGGTGCCTTGGCGCAGCTGCTTCCGGTGGTATTAGAAAAAGGGCATTGTTGTGTGGGATTTTACCCGATCATTTTTGCTTTTCTGACAGCGGGAACGGTTTTACTTTTTTTAGGTTTTTGGTTTTATCCGTTGCTCCTCTCGTATGGCGGACTGATAATCGTGCTTGGATTTTTAATATTCGGTGTTGAAGTCGTGTTGACCGGTAAAAAAGAACTCCTTCGAAACCTTTCAACCCGTTCCATGGGGTATGCTGTATTTTTTATGCTGATTGGGTCGTTGATAGGGTGGATTATGACTTTAGGTCTAGGTGGGACGATCAACTCCAATCCGACTGCCCTCATCGATGTGCATGCCGTAACTATGTTGGGCGGGACTGTGATGATGATTGTTATTGGAATAACCCAAATCCTTCTCCCTATGTTCGGTTTGGCACACGGGTTTAAGAATACACCCTCAACATGGGCAATTCGGATGATGTTTTCTGGGATATTAGTGTACTGGATCGGCAAGATACTGTCTTTGGATTGGGTTCTATTTATGGGCGGATTTTTTATTGTGCTGAGCGTACTTGCGTATGTCTTGCAAGTAGTTTTTATCGCGCGTAAAAAAGCCCGAAAAGAATTTGATATTTGGTTTCGATCTTTGGTTGTCGCCTATGTATCGCTCTTTCTCGCATTGGTAAGTTTAGTTGTTGTCGGAAATGAGGGGGAAAAAGGGTGGATCCTTTTTGGATGGCTGTTTGGCGTCGGATTTTTAGGATTTATGATTACTGGTCATTTGTATAAAATTATCCCCTTTCTGGTGTGGTTTGATCGTTACAGCTCATTGGTAGGGAAACAAAAAGTGCCGATGCTGCACCAAATGGTTCCTAAACGGAGTGCTGATTTTCAGTGGGGATATTCTGCCGTCGGAATGTTTACTGTAGCACTCTCTTTGATTCTTGGCAATAGCGATCTATGGTATGGAGGTCTCTCGTTTTTATTGATCGGGAGCTTGTTTTTAATACGCAATGTCCTATGGATGTTACGGTTCAAATAGGAGAATAAGAATGGAACCTGTTACAAAATCCGAAGTCTATGAAGCTATCAGTACCGTGATCGATCCCGAAGTCGGGTTCAACCTTGTCGAGCTTGGACTTATATACGATGCTCAAATCGATGAGAACAATCATGTCAAGGTTATTATGACATTATCGACCCAAGGGTGCCCGCTTCATCAGATGATGATGGAATGGGTGAGAGAAGCCGTTGAGCGACTCGAAGCAGTTAAGGGATGTATTGTTGAAGTGGTGTGGGAACCGGAATGGAATATTACGATGGCAAGCGATCATGTCCAACAAGCTCTCACCGCCGGAGCAGGGATGTGGTAAAACTGAGGCGGTACCTATATGCATCAGCATGGATGGTGCTTTATTTTATCAAATGGCCAATTGTGCTGGGTGTACCGTTGTTGTATACCTTAACATCGTTCGAACCTCATTTGATTATGAATACTCTATGGTTTATCTGCTTGAGTGCAATCATATGGGATATCGTTACAAAATTTTTAAATTAGGAGCACACAATGTCAACACCATTATTTTTTCAATCGGTATCGACCATAACCATGTACGATCCTCTATCAGAAGTACTTGGCGCCTCGCATGATGGGATGATCACCTATGGATATACCGACGTCGTAAAACTGGCCGGACACTCGTGTCCAACCGTAGCAGGAGCTTATCTGATGCTGCAAAAAGGATTAAGAGCTCTATATGAGGATAAAACACCTGTCCGCGGTGAGGTAAAAGTCTTCATGAAAGGTAAACTGGGAGAAGGGGTTGTAGGGGTAATGGCGAATGTGGCTTCTCTTATCACCGGAGCTACCGATACGAGCGGATTTCATGGGTTGGGAGGAAAATTTGACCGCCGTCACTTACTGTCTTACGAAGAAGACATTGATGGAGAAATGGGATTAGAAAGAGTGGACAATGGGGCACGTGTTACACTCTCGTATCACCCTGAAATTGTCAATAGCGATCCAAAGATGCAGGTGTGGCTCGGGATGATTATGAGTAACAAAGCAGATTTTGAAATCAAGCAAGCGTTTAAGTCCGCGTGGCAAGATAGGGTAAAAAAGATACTGATTGATAATATTGATAATCCTGATTTGATTATACTTACACAATAAATAGAAGGTAAAATTGATAATTTGGAGTACAATTAAGAGACTTGAATATTAAATTATATAATATTCATCTTCTTGAATATACGCTTTTGAGCAGAATGTTGAAGATTGGTGTGATTTCTGCACGTCAATAGAAGGATTGAGACTTCATGCGCTTACTAACGCTCTTTTCTCCAGCTGTCATCTTGATGAGCAGTATGAAATATCCTAAAAAACTTGCATTAGCAACGGCTGTATTTTTCCTCCCTTTTGTTCTATTTCTATATCTTGGCTACGATTATGTTGAAAGTGAATCACGCTCAATTTTAAAACTTCAAGAAGGACTTGCCTACCAACAAAAAGTAAGGTTATTCTTAGAGTATGTTCCTCTCGAGCGGGGGATGACTGTCGCAATGCAGCAAGGCGATAGTACTTATAAAACCAAAATAGAAGATAATTTTAAACGCATTGATTCAGCAATAGCTGACATAGATGCTTCCCCTGCACCAAATATGTCGCTTCACGAAGAATGGATAAATATCAAGGCACAATGGGAAGAACTTCGAAGTGGAATTTGGGAAAGAACATTATCCGAAAATTATCGTTTGCATACAAATTTGATGTGTAAAACTCTTCTTTTGATGCAGCATAGCGGAGACGTATCATATGCGATTAACGATGCCGACTTGAGCATTTATCATCTTGTCAAAATACTCAGTGATCATATACCGATGCTTGTGGAATATACGGGGCAGGGAAGAGCGATAGGGACAAGAATTCTTATAAAACAATCAATATCATCTGAAGAACAAAAAGAAGCAACACTCCTATACGGAAAAATTCGGTCCCATTTGGATAGCATTGTCCATGATGGAGCTATTGTTTGTGAACGCCATTCTGAAATGTGCAACTCTATAAATCCTTCTATATCAGGTATTGAAAAAGATTGTGAAAGATTTTCATCAATATTCACATCACAAATTTTGAATACCAATCATTGGCAAATCAATTCCAACGATTATTTTAACGATGTGACTCAGACGATTCAAACCTATTTTAATGCGTATGATACTATTTCTGCTGCTCTACGAACGCATCTTGATATGAAATTGGCAGATTTGAAACGAAAAATGATCTTCGGAGAGGTTATAGCGTTAGTCATTTTGGCAGCACTCATTTATTTTACGATCGGGTTTTATTTGGCTTTTATGGGAGTCCTCGATGAATTGGTAGGGGCAGCTCGTTTAATCTCTTCGGGAAAATATGTAGTCCGAATTCCGATTAAAACCGATGACGAGATGGCCGACGTCTCCCATGCTTTTAACGACATGGCTCAAAAAATTGGTCAGTCTTTTGCCTTTTTAAAGAGTTATAAAAAAGCGGTAGATGCAAGTAATCTCCTTTCAATCACTGATATTGATGGAAACATCAGCTATGTCAATGATCAGTTTTGTTTGACTACAGGTTATACACGTGAAGAATTGATCGGAAACAATCACCGTATGCTCAAAGATGCAGATACACCAAAAGAGCTGTATGAGGGGATGTGGAAAACAATATTGGGCAAAAATATTTGGTCCGGTACCCTAAAGAATTTGACTAAAAATGGGCGGCCTTACTATACAGATTCAACGATTACACCCATTTTTGATGAAGAGGGCAATATCGTAGAATTCGTAGCCACACGGCATGACATTACTCAGCTTGTTCTTCAAAAAGAGCAGCTTATTCAGCAACTTTACACGGATACCCTGACACAGCTTCCAAACCGGATAAAACTGTTAGAGGATTTGGCTCTGATTACAAATCCTATCCTAATTCTTGTCAATATTGACCGCTTTGGTGAAATCAATGACTTTTACGGGACTGATATAGGAGATAGTATTTTAAAAGGGATGGAAAGACGTATTGCAACAAGCAGTCTGTTAACTTCTAGATATAAACTATACCGTATTTATGCAGATGAATTCGCTCTGCTCTGTGATGATGAGTGTTTTAATTATCGGCCACATGAAGAGGTTATTGCATCCTTGCATGCACATATTGAATCGAATCCTTTTTATGTTAACGGTGCTGTCATTACGACAAAAGTGACCCTTGGAGCTGTTATTGATCCTATGAGAGATATGAAAGAATATCTTTCGGTATCGCAGCTCTTGATCGATTCCGATATGGCACTGCGTCATGCAAAACAGAATGATAAAGATTTTATCATTCTTAATGACACGGCGAAGATCAAAAATGAAATTGCGCATAATATTGAATTTACCGGAAAAATAAAGGAAGCAATTGCATCAAATAGAATCGTTCCGTTCTTTCAGGGGATAGTAGAAAACAAATTTGCAGATTCTTTCCAATCCAATCATTATGCTCAAACAGCACCTACCAAGTATGAATGTCTCATTCGACTCATAGGCACGGATGGCAAAGCTATTTCCCCTTGCTTTTTTTTGGAAGTGGCGAAAAAGGCCAAGCTTTATCCTCATTTGACACGTATTATGATTGAGAAAAGTTTTGAAGTTTTTCAAGAGAATAGCTACGAATTTTCTATTAATTTATCTGTTGATGATATCTTAGATCCAAAAAGCGTTCAGTTAATATTTGACAAGCTTGAGAATCAGAATATTGCTAAAAGGGTTATTTTTGAGATTCTAGAGTCTGAAGGAGTTGAAAACTTTGAAGAAGTACAAGAATTCATTCAACAAATAAAACTGAGGGGCGGACGGATTGCTATAGACGATTTTGGAAGCGGTTACTCGAATTTTGCCTACATCCTTCATTTGCAAGTCGATTTTCTTAAAATAGACGCATCCCTAATTAAAAATATTAATACTGATACGAACAGCCGAATCATTGTAGAGACGATTGTTGCCTTTGCCCAAAAACTCGGGATAAAAACGATTGCCGAATTTGTCCACTCAAAAGAGGTGTATGAAATAGTAAAAGAGATCGGAATCGATTATTCACAGGGATATTATTTCCATGAGCCTTCCCAAAGCTTATAATGCTTGTTTCTTGATTTACGTCATGAAGAGTTTGTAAATCAATGACTACAATATCTTTACCTAAGTAGGTGGAGTAATGTATGGAAATGACAGAAAAAAAATTAAACAAACGTGAACGCTATAAAGCTCAGCTTTCCCCATTTTCCTATTATCCGCAGATAGAAACACTTGATTTTGCATCCATTAGCGAAGGGGACAGCTTTTACTTGCAAGATTTCGGTATTTTCAACACACCGATCGAAGAAGAGGAATATACCCTTCGTTTACGAATAACTGCAGGACGTATCACAACGACACAATTACGGGCTATAGCTGACATCGTGACACGTAATAATCTTGAGATCATTCTTACCGCACGTGCAGGGATGCAATTGCATGGACTGGACAGTGAGAGTATCCTACCAATTTTCAAGCAAATTAATGAACTTGGCATCTCAACCGGGCAAACGTTTGGTGATAATGTACGTAACATTGTAACTGATGTTTATGATGGACTAGGATCTGCGAGTATTATCGAAACCTATCCTTTGATTATGCAGATGCAGGAATATTTTCTAAAAACGCCTCATCTTGTAGGTATGTTACCACGAAGAATATCTACTGGCATTTCCGGAAATAGCGCAAATGTCACCTCATTTTTTGCCAATGATCTTTATTTTGCACTGGCAAAGAAGGGGGATGTTTTCGGATTTAATGTCTATATGGGAGGAAAAAACAGTGAAATAGCCCGTAGTGCCGATATATTTTTGCTTCCCGATGAAGTTGTATCTTTTTTTATAGCTTTTATCGAAGCATTCAACAAGCATGGGTCACGTTTTACACGTTCGCGAACACGACTTTTTTATTTGCTCGAAGAGATTGGGATAGAAACATTTGTAGATTATATTGCACATGAATACCAAAACTCTTGGCAAAAAGCAGGCGAAACCGTTTTGAAAAAAACACTTTTTTCACGGTATCAGCAGTTACGAGATGGACGTTACGCTTTTTGTTATGAGTCCAATTTCGGTCGTGTACGTGCTGAAGAGTTGAATGCTATTGCGGATTTTGCCGAGGTGCACTCTATAGAGATACGCCTTGGAATCGATCATAATATTTACCTTTTAGGACTTACAGAACAATTTGTTCCTTTTCAAAATCTCAAAAAAAGCCAAACCGTTGTAGCGTGTGCAGGGAGTCATTATTGTCCTTACTCATTCTGGAATATTAAAGACGATGCACAATTACTCCCTTTGGAAAAAATACATGAACATCGTATTCAAA
The DNA here is from genome assembly GCF_028710345.1 of Sulfuricurvum sp. Classification (NCBI taxonomy): domain Bacteria; kingdom Pseudomonadati; phylum Campylobacterota; class Epsilonproteobacteria; order Campylobacterales; family Sulfurimonadaceae; genus Sulfuricurvum; species Sulfuricurvum sp. The sequence continues at coordinate 116,047 of NZ_JAQTUH010000009.1, forward strand.
TCGGAATTTCAGGCTGCGCAAAAGGGTGCGGCAGACATCAGCACTGTGATATCGGATTGATAGGCCTCCGAACCAATAATTTTGGCGATGCAGACAAAGGCGCTCGAATCTACATCGGTGCCGAACACTCCACAGGGGTGAGTGTAGGAAGAGAACTGTTTGAGATGGTACCAATGGAGCATATTCGATTGGTGATAGACAGTATTATAGATGAGTATGAACAAAGCGGTTATGATACGTTTGAATCCTTTTCCACAGATACATTAAACTGCTACTCTGTAGAATTTATTGCACTATGGATTTTGGCTAAATTGGAAAGCAGATCGACGACTCCATTAAGTGCCATAGATGTTCAGGATAATCTTTGTGAAGAAGATCAATTTATGATAGAAAAAGAGCTGTTTCTTCAGTATTATTCCGATAAAGCGTATGTTTACCTTATTGAAGACAATTTCGGTGATGCAATACGCCAATTGAGTAAAAGCTTGTGGAGTGTTGGCAAAAGCGATCCTGGGATCGCCCCGGAAATTAAAAAATTGCTTGTCAGCAAAAAATATTGGGAAGTTTAAAATTTTTGCTCTCAAGGATTGAAATTTTTCAAACCGCCTTGAAGATAGGAAACATGTTTAAATCCCAATTGTTGTAAACGTTGAGCCGCGAATACCGACCGTGGCTCCATTGCGCAATAAACAACAAAGGTATCGTCTTTAGTATATTTATCCAGGATAAGTTTTGGATATTTGATTTCAAGAAATCCACGTGAAATTTTTACTTGACGATCGTATTGAATCGTACTTTTTTCCCATTCATCAGGGTCTCTTACATCCAGCAAGATGATTTTTTCATCTGCCAATAATACCTTCAGTTTTTGCGGTTCGATAGCTTCTACTTGGCTTTTCGCTTCTTTTAGCATTGCTTTCGTCTCATCGGATAATGACGGTGCATCTGCCCAGCTTGATCCTGATGCAATGAGTAATGAAAGTATTAGTGCCGACATCTTAAACATTTGAACTCCTATTATGGGGTCCCCTGAGAAAACGGAATATATAGTACGTTAAGAGAATTTTACCGCCCTTAAAGGCCTAAATTTCCCATCTTTGAGCTTCGAACTCTTTTTCCAGACATAGTCCCCAGTTAAATTGATGTGT